>DRKO01000174.1 GCA_011051745.1 Chloroflexota bacterium
CAGGCTGACCGAAGGATCGAAGGGATCGGCCCCCGTGCCCGGGTGCTCCCCTCCGGACAGAGGCCAGAGGGGCAGATTGCCGTGACCGCACGGCGTGTTGGCAGGCGGCCCAGCGGGATGGACACTCCGCTCTATATGTCGCGGCCGGCAGCCCCGCCGTGGAGTTTGCCCGCGATGAGGGCGGGCAGATGCAGCGGGGAGAGCGCGCAACTCAAAAGCTTGAGTTGCCCGTCAGCCTGTGGATGACCTGCCAGCGGCCCCGTGGCCCGGAGCCGCCGCCGCCCGGAATGTGCACCCGCGTGCGCAACACGCCATTACGCAGGCCCAACCGAATATCCGACACAGAGGCAATCGCTTTTCGCCAGCGGGCAGGACACTATCCGCCATCCGCCCCCGTGGAGTTTGCCCGGAGTCAAACTCCTGAATCAAGTCGCCTCTGGCGACTTGATCGCCATAAGCCATATGCTATACGCCATCCGCCATTCGCCATCTGCCATAAGTAATTTCCCCCCTTGATCTGCCCCCGGCGGGTGGTGTAGCATAACGGCATGACAGTCTCAGAGCAGGGTCGGCCAGCCAGCACCATCCCCGCCCGCTTCCCCCTTCAGGGGTGGCTGGCTGCGTTTGTCGCACATCCCGGCCTGTGGGCAGCGCTCCTCATCGGGCTGGCGCTCAAGGCGGCGCTCCTGCTGAGTGGCCGCCTGACGTTCGGCTCCGATGAAGCCATTCTGGCCCTGATGGCCCGCCACATCCTCCGGGGGGCGCGTCCGATCTTCTACTACGGCCAGTCGTATATGGGTGCGCTCGATGCCTATCTGATCGCCCTCTCGTTCCTGCTCTTCGGCCAGACGGTGCTGGCCGTGCGGCTGGTTCAGGTGACGCTCTACGCGGGCGTCCTGATCACGACGTACCTGCTGGCCCATCGCCTGAGCGGGGATCGCCTCGCCTCGACGCTCTCGGCCCTGTTCATTGCCCTTCCGCCCGTCTTCTTCAGCCTCTACACCACTTCCACGCTGGGCGACTACGTCGAGATTCTGCTTCTGAACAACCTCCTGTTCCTGATCGGCTGGGACATTCTGGAGGGGCGTAAGAGTGCGGCGGGCTGGTGGCTGTTGGCCGGACTGCTGGGCGGCCTCGGATGGTGGAGCCTGCCCCTGATCGTCGTCTCGCTGGCCCCCCTGACCGTCCGGGGTGTGCTGACCTTCCGCCGGAGGATGCCCTGGGGGAAAGTTGGGTTGCTGGTGCTGGGCTTTCTTGTGGGGGCGTCCCCCTGGCTGGGGGCCGTCCTGAGCGGCGGGGGCGGCGAGGTGGTCGGTTTCCTGCTGCGCGGGCCTGCCGATCCGGGGCTGGCTGGCGATGCTCTGGCGGCGCTGGGGGCGCGGCTTGCCTCGCTCGTGCTGTTCAACCTTCCGGCCCTGTTCGGCCTTCGTCCCCCCTGGGCGGTGACGTGGATCGCCCTGCCCGTTGGTCTGCTGCTGGTTCCCTTCTACTTCCTCGTCGTCTGGCAGGCGGCACGGCAGGCGACTTCCGGGGACGTGCCCGCTTTCCGGCGGGCCGCGCTGGGCACGTTGCTGATGGGTGGCGGGCTGTTGCTGGCGATCTTCGTTCTCTCGCCCTTCGGTGTTGATCCATCCGGGCGCTACCTGTTGCCACTCTATCCTCTGCTTGCCCTGTTCGCCGGTGACTGGCTGGGGCGGGCCTGGCGGGGGAGCCGCTCGCGCCTCAACCGGCTTGTGCTGGCTGGCCTTGTTGCGCTCTGTCTGGGATACAACCTGTGGGGAAACATCCACGCCGCCGCAGACCCCTACGGCCTGACGACTCAGTTCAACCCCATCACCCACATCCCGAACGACCATGACGATGACCTGATCGCCTTCCTTGACTCAATCGGCGTGGATCGGGGCTATGCGAACTACTGGGTGGCCTATCGCCTCGCCTTCCTGACGGGTGAGCGGATCATCCTCGTTCCGCGTTTGCCCTACAAGCTCGATATGAGCTACAGTCCCGCTGATGACCGCTACCCGCCCTATGATGAAGCCGTCCGGCAGGCGGAACGGATCGTCTACGTGACAAGCAACCACCCCGATCTTGACAGCAGGCTTGGGCAGCGCTTTGAGCGTCTGGGGATCACGTATCGCAGACGCTCAATCGGGCCGTACACGGTCTTCTACGACCTGTCCCGCCCCGTCACGCCGGATGAGCTGGGCGCGTTTGGCGAGGTGATCGGAGAGGACACCCCGTGATGAACGCTGGCAGGCAACCACACGCAGAGTTGAGCCGGAGCGGTGGCTTGCCCTCCGGGGGAACCCCCCGACGCTCTGTGAGATCGCTGGTTCTGCTGTATCTGCTGGCCCTGCTCGTCAACGGGCTGGTGGCGTGGCTGGTTGCTCAGCCGGGCTACACGGATGCGTACTACTACTTCAACGGCGGGCGTTTCATCGCCGAAGGGCGCGGCCTGCTCGACCCCTATCTCTGGAACTACGTCGCCGCGCCGCCCGACCTGCCCGTTCCGGCCTTCGCCTACTGGCAGCCCATGCCCTCGTTTCTGGCTGCGCTGGGGATTCTGCTGTTCGGGCGGTCCAGCCCCTTCGATGCGGCGCAGATGGTTTTCGTCCTCCTGGGGGCGGCGCTGGCTCCCCTCACTTACGTGATCGCCTTCTCGTCGTCCGGTGAGCGTCGTCACGCCCTGCTGGCGGGCCTGCTGGCGGTTTTCAGCGGCTTTTACGCTATCTACTGGTCGCTCCCGGAGTCTTTCACGCCCTTTGCCCTGAGCGGAGCCGGTGCGCTGGCGCTGGCCGGTCTGGGGCGGCGTGCGCCGCGCTGGTGGGTGTGGTTGCTGGCCGGAGTCTGCGCCGGTCTGGGCCACCTCACCCGGGCCGATGGCGTGCTGCTGCTGGCTGTTGTGGGGTTTGTCGCCCTTCTCCCCCGCGAGGGGTCAGATAAGGCAGGGCGGCTCGGCGGGGCGGTGCTGGCCGCAATCGGCTATCTCCTCGTGATGGCTCCCTGGTTTGCCCGCAATCTGGCTGCTTTCGGGCGCATCCTGCCATCCGGCGGGATCAACGCCCTGTGGCTGATCGAGTACAACGACCTGTTCAACTATCCCCCCGACCTGTCTCCGGCCCGCTACTTCGCCGCCGGATGGGGAACGATCCTGAGCGGCAAATGGGCTGCCCTGCGCGGCAACCTGGCCTCGTTTGTGGGGGTGAATAATCTGGTCTTCCTCGTCCCCTTCACGCTGATCGGCCTCTGGCGGCGCTGGCGGGAAAGCTGGTTGCTTCCGGCAGCGCTGTACGGGGTGGCTCTGTTCGCTGCGATGACGTTCGCCTTTTCGTGGCCGGGTGTGCGGGGTGGCTGGTTCCATTCCAGCGGGGCGCTGATGCCGTTCATCTTCTCCGTCGCGCTGGTGGGGCTGGACGATGTGCTGCGCTGGGTCTCCCGGCGGCGGCGCACCTGGGACTTTGAGACGGCCCGCCGCGTCTTCGGCGCGTCTGTTGTCGTGCTGGCCGGAATCGTGACTGGCTTCGCCGTCCTGATGCGGGTTGTCGGCCTGCCCGATCTAGGACAGGTCGCGTGGAACGGGCAGGGGGCGGTGTATGACGAGATCGGCGCGGTGCTTGACGCACTCTGCAGTGTTCCCCCCGATGTGCGGGTGATGAGCAACGACCCGCCCGGCTTTTACACCCATACCGGGCGGGGGGGCGTGCCGCTCCCGAACGGCGACGAGGCGACTCTCCTCCGGGCCGCCGATGACTACCGCGTCTCCTTTGTGGTGGTGGATCGCAACGTCGCGGACCCGTTGATCGGGTTATATCTCAACGGGCCGGAGTCCGGTCGCCTGCTTCTGATTGGGACATTCGGCAGCCCGGACGATCCGGTCTACCTCTACCGTCTTCTGGAAGAGCCCGTCCGGTAACTGACGGTGCGCGCGGACCATGCCCGCCCTGATCGTCCGGCACAATATCCTGTTGTTATGATATACTTCCGGCCAGACAGTTCCACCACAAGGGAGTGATATCTGCATGACCAAGCGGTTCCATCTTGCTGTGATCGCCCTGGCGCTGGCCGCGCTGGGCTGTGGTGTGTTTTCTTCGCAGCCGTCGGCTCCCTCCTCAACCCTGCCGTCACCCACGCCGCCGCCGATCCCGACACGCCCGCCCCTGACCCCCACTCCCACCACCCCGCCGACGCCGACTTCAACGCCGGTTCCGCCGCCCGGTCAGCTTGCCATGATCGTGTTCGGCTCGGCTCGGAGTGGCAGCATGGAGCTTTACTTCCTGAGCGAAGATGCCAGTCTTGCCGCCCGTTTTGACCCCGGCGAGGCGGTGCTCCACGCCACATGGCCGGACGTTTCGCCGGACGGAACGCGGATCGCGTTTGTCTCGGTGCAGGGCAGCAGCAGCCTGCGCAGCAATGGCATCTTTATCGCCAGCCTCGATGGGAGCAGCCTTGTTCAGATCACGCTGGGCGACGGCACACATCCCCGCTGGTCGCCGGACGGGACGCGCATCGCCTACACCTGTGAGAACGGGCAGGATGTGTGCGTCATCAACGCGGACGGCTCCGGACGGGCCAACCTGACGGTGGACAGCGAGCGGGCCGATCTGTACCCCTCGTGGACGCCCGATGGGCGGATCGTGTTCATGTCCGAGCGGGACGCCCCGGAAGAAGGGGGACGCTTCAGCGGGATATATATCATGGATGCCGACGGCGGGAACGTCACCCGCCTGACGGAGGATGAGAACGCCTACAACGCTTACCCGTCCGTCTCACCTGACGGAGAGCGTATCGTTTACGAGTCCGATCGGGATGTGCCCGTCGGGTCGGAACTCTATGTGATGGACATTGATGGCGGCAACCAGACCCGCATCACGAACGATCCGGCCTGGAACCAGAATCCGGTCTGGTCGCCCGACGGGACGCGGATACTCTATGCCGCCAACTACGGGGATGGGAACATTGACCTGTACCAGATCAACGCGGACGGCACGAACCGCTTCCGGCTGACGCAAAATCTGGCCGAGGACGGCGGGCTGCGTTTCGGGCACGCCTGGCTGCCGGAGCCTCTGGCGGTCGGCGGCTTCGAGGTCGAGGCGGCGGCCCCCCGGCGGCTCTCGCTCCCCCGTTCGATCCCGGTGATAAATACCATCCTGTTTGCGGCCTCATCGTTCAACTGCGAGGCGTGTCTGGAAACCGGTATCTACGGTGTTACGTCGGATGGGGCCACTGTGACGCCCCTGGAGATCGAGGGGTTCTACCCGGCCTGGTCGCCCGATTTCCGGCGGTTTACCTTCACGCTGAACGGGGAACTGTACATCGCCAGCGCCAATGGCCGCGAGGTGGTGCAGGTCACCAGCGCCTACCGGGGGCTGACCTCGGTTCAGTGGCACGCGCGGCGGGACCTCATCCTGAGCGACTGCACGCCTTACGTCCAGCACGACGTATGCCTGATAGACCTCACGACGGGGGCGATCAACAACCTGACGGAGGAGATCACCGCCGACGCGGGGGTTCCTTATCCCTCCTGGTACAACATGGAGCAGATCGCGGTCGGGACGGCTCTGCTGGACCTCGACGGGAACCTGCTACCTGTGTCCCTGCCATCTGTCGGGCGCGTTTCCCCTGACGGGACGCGGCTGGTCACGATCAGCGAGGGACAGGTCGTGGTAACCAACGTGGACGGTTCCAATCCGGTGCAGATCACGAGCGATGAAGCGACGAAGGGCTTCCCGATCTGGTCGCCGGATGGGGAGTGGGTGGTCTATAGCGTCGCGCCGGGCGACGGGGCCCTCTATCTGTACATCAGCCGGGCCGACGGGAGCGAAACCCGCGCTCTGGTTCCACAGCCCATCGCCGCCGGGCCGGTGAGCGTGCCGCCTGCCATTGAGACGTATTACGGCTATAGCTGGGCTCCCTGAGCGCCCGATCCGGCCCGACCAGACGCATGAGAACAGGGGTTCTGTGCCCTCCGGGGAACCATTGCACGACCGCATCCCTGGTGGTAGAATGATTTCGCGTGCTGGCGCACCGTAAGACGAGAGACGCCCCGGGAGGGCCAAGTGAACCAGCCTGTACTGGTATTGAATGCCAATTACGAACCCCTTAATGTATGCACAACCAGACGTGCGGTTGGTTTGATGATGACCGGTAAAGCAGAGTTACTGCTCAACGGACGAGGCGTCATTAGAACCGCCTCGTCATCGTTTCCGCGTCCTTCTATCGTGCGTCTGTCCTACATGGTGCACCGGCCCCGCCCCCGTGTGAAGCTGACCAAGCGCGAGATATTCCGGCGGGATAATTACACCTGCCAGTACTGCGGCAAGCGAACCTCTCAACTCACGATTGACCACGTGATCCCCCGGCACAGGGGCGGAGAGCACACGTGGGAAAATCTGGTCACGGCCTGCCCGGCCTGCAATCGGCGCAAGGGGGGACGTACCCCTGAAGAAGCGGGGATGCACCTCCGGCGTAAGCCCTTCGAGCCGACCGCCTCCGCCGAGTATCTGTTCGGGCGGTTGCTGGAAACCCACCGCGAGTGGGAGGATTATATCAAGGGCTGGTAGGCGGCAGGGCCGCAAGATATAGTGGAGAAAGAAATGAAAGAGGGAGTGGCCGAGGCCATTCCCTCTCTGTCTTCAAACCGGTTGCAGGACAGGGGCCTGCTCTTGCCCGTCCGGGCTTCTCGATGGCTTACCGTTAAAACTCAGGCTCCAGAAGGCCGTAGTTCCCATCCCGACGACGGTAAACGACGTTGACATTACCCGTCGCAGCGTTGACAAAGACGAAGAAGTCATGGCCGAGCAGCTCCATCTGCTCGATCGCTTCTTCCTCGTGCATGGGCTCAATCGAGAATTGCTTGCGGCGGATCAGGCGGCCTGTCTCCAGCTCTTCCTCTTCCAGCTCGACGGCGGTTTCATACATCGAATAGTCTTCCTGCATATCCCCCCGGCGACGACGTTTACCTTTGTATCGTTCGATCTGGCGGTACATCTTGTCTACGACCGCGTCCACCGCCGCGAATATGTCATCGGTGCGCTCTTCGGCCCGCAGAATGGTTCCCCGAACATGGCGCAGCGTGATCTGGGCCACCTGGCGACTGGGGGTCTCTTGAGCGAGGTCTACTCGAATCTCGGCGATATTCGGCATAAAGCGATCCAGCCGCTCAACTTTGCGCTCAATGTAGGACTGGAGACGAGGGGGGATGTCAATATCATGCCCGTTTATCAGGATGTCCATAAGCAAAGCTCCTTTCAGAGGTGTGTCGGGGGGATTATAAACGTACTCAGCCCCCCGCCCAAACCAAGGCGAGGCAGGACTCGCCACCTTCAGAGGTCGGCCACGCTGCCATACCCGGCGGGCTTGAAGGTTGCCCGTGCCAGCGTGACCGCCGAAACGGAGCAGGCTCCACCTTTCAGGAGCGCTTCGGAACAGGCATTCAGGGTCGCACCGGTCGTGCAAACGTCGTCCACCAGTATGATCGTGGCATCACGCACCTGCGCGGAACGGGCGGTGAATGCCCCCGCCACATTCTCCTGTCGTGTCCGGTAATCAAGCTCAACCTGAGGGAGTGTTTCACGGACACGGCGCAAGGCTCCCTGAGGTGCAGGGCGTGCGCCCCAGCAACGCGCCAGTTCACGGGCCAGCAGTTCGGCCTGATTGTATCCTCGTTCGGCCTCACGGGCAGGAGAGAGGGGAACCGCGCACAGCAATGCGGCCGTCGGGGGAGGGGGGAGGACACGCGCCATCGCAGCGGCCAGAGGAACGGCCAGCGTCCGGTGGCCTTCATACTTAAAGGCGTGGATCGCCCTCCGAAGGCCGTCTTCGTAGTGGAACGCACTTCGAACCCGCGTGAACGCTGGTGGCTGCGTCCGGCAGTGCCAGCACAGGCCCGGTGTCGGGAGGGCCACGCCGCACACCCGGCAGATCGAGCTCCCCAGCGGCGAGAAGGTTGCCAGGCAGCGGGTGCACAGTTCGTCCCCCAGCCGCCCACATACCACGCAGCGGGGCGGAAAGATCAGGTCCAGCACGGGCTGGAACAGCCGTCGGACCTGCTCACTCCGATCTGGGGGTCTCTCTTCCGTGACAGGCACCAGCCGGGCCCCTTACCGGGAACGCGACAGGAATTCCTTCGCACTCCCTCGAAGCAAACCCCTTCGCCGCAGATTGGCCTGAGGGCCTGCTTATCCCGAACGACGGAGGTCGTTACACTTGCCGGGCTTATCCACCACCAAAGAAGGACTTATAAAGCTGCACAGCCGCCGGCCCCAGAATAACCAGCCAGATGGACGGGAAGATCAGGATAACGAGGGGGATCATCATCTTGATCGGCGCCTGCTGGGCTTTCTCCTGAGCACGCTGTCGCCGCTTAACGCGCATCTGGTCGGCCTGAATCTTCAGCACGCGCGAGATGCTGACACCGAGTTGGTCGGCCTGGATGATGGCTGCCGTAAAGCTGGTTACGTCGGGGACATCCATGCTTTCTGCCATCGAGCGGAGGGCCTCACGGCGCGTCTTGCCCAGTTGAATCTCACGGATGACGCGCCCGAAGGCCAGAGCCAGCTCGTTGTCCCACTTTTCGTACACCTGGGCCATGGCCTGGTCAAAGCCAAGGCCAGCCTCAACCGCAATGGACATCAGGTCGAGGGCATCCGGCAGGGCCTTGATGATCGCCTGCTGACGGCGTGTGATTTTGCTGGAAAGCCACATCTGGGGCATCATGAAGCCCAGCACTGCGCCTCCCACGCCACCCGCGATCAGATAGATGGCCGACTTGCGGGAGAAGAGCAGGATCATCATAACCGAGAGGCCCAGCATTCCCAGAAGGCGCATGGCCCAGAACACGGAGGGCGTGAGGCCGCTGGGGTTGCCCGCCAGATCTAACATGCGCTGGGTTCGCTCCAGTGCCTGCTGAGGAGCGAACTGGGTGGTGAACTTGGCGATCTGTTGTAACAGTGGTATCAGGACACGCTGGGTGAAGGGGATGGACATCTCGATCTCTTCGAGATTCGCTACCACCTCCTGTTGAGAGCCATACTCGGCCAGCCGCTCGGCCAGCGGGTCTTTCTGATTAGCGTTCGACACGCCGATCGCAATCAGGGCGATGGCGATCAGAAGAGCAATTCCACCCAGCACAAAAGGCAGGAACTGCAGTAGATTAATTCCTTCCACAGCGCTTACCCCCTACTTCTCACCAACCATCTCAGACCTCAATATCAGTAATGCGTCGGATCACTGCCAGACCGATTGCCATCAGCGTCAGGCCGAGCGCGATAATGGGCCAGCCGCAGGGGATGGGTATTCCGGGGATATACGCCCCTCCGCGCTCCGGGCCAAAGAAGAGGGCCCCCATGTACTGTGGCCTGACGATGTACAGGAAGATGGCAATACCGAACGGCAGCGACCCGACCAGCGTACCGGTCGCGCGGCCTGAGGCGGTCAGCGTCCGTATCTCGCCCTTGATGCGGATGCGCTCCCGGATAGTGTGGCTGATCGTCTCCAGAATCTCGGCCAGATTACCGCCGACCTCACGCTGGATGTTCACGGCTGTGAAGACGAGATCGAGGTCCTCGCTCTCAATGCGGGCCAGCATGTTGTTCAACGCCACTTCGATGGGGATACCGATGGCGATCTCGGCCACCACGCGCTTGAACTCGTCGCTGGCCGGGGAGGGAGCCTCACGGGCGACGGTCTCCATGGCCTGGGGGACGCTGAACCCGGCCCGCAGGGAGTTCACCCACAGATTGAGAATGTCGGGCAATTGCTCGTTGAAGGCGTTCAGCCGTCGCTTCTGCCGGATCGAGACGTAGATACGCGGGAGGAACAGCCCGACGACGAACCCGATGCCGCCGATTGCCACCCCCCGGATCAGGTAGCCCACCCCGCCCAGCAGGAAGGCCATCACGAGGTGCATCAACAGGTACTCGCTGACCGTTAGCTTGAGGTCGGCCTTGCGCAACTGGGAGCGGATGTTACCGGCGATCCCCCGACGGGCGAGGAGGTTATCCAGCCGCTCGGCCATCGCCTCGCGGGTGCTCTTGCCGGTCGTCTCCTGAGCGGCGGCAGTATCAGCCGGGCCGGGCCGCCACTCGCTCTCGAGGAACTGATCCAGACGATCCAGATCGCCCGCGCCGCTGCGGTTCCGCCTTCTCACGATCAGGAAAATAACGCCGCCCACCAGAAGGGCAGGCAGTATGCAGAGCACTACTGGGGCCAGCACTCCCAGCGCCGTCAGGAGCGTTGCAATTAACCCTTCCATCCTCACCTACCTCCACACAACCATCCCTGCGTCCCTGAAGTCCCTTTCCCTGCCCGGAGGAGTATGTTGTTGTGGGACTCTGTCACGGCAGGAGGGCCTCCGAATGACCCGGAGGCAGGGTGCAGAGAAACCACCCTGCCCGCCTTATTCGTTCTTGCGTACTCGCAGGCTCCAGCCTGATATCTTTAGTAGCGTCCGACGCCGAACACCGCCGGAGGCAACTGGATACCGGCATCAATGATTCTATCAATATTCTTGGGCCGCAGGCCAGTGGGCCGGATGCGGCCAACGATGCGGCGGCCATCCATGCCGGTCTGCTCGAACTCGAACAGGTCGGCCATCGTGATGACGTCGCCCTCCATCCCCTGTATCTCGGAGACTTTGACGATCTTCCGCGTGCCGTCCCGCATACGATCCTGATGTACGATCAGGTGGACGGCGGAGGCGATCTGCTCACGGATGGCGCGGGAGGGCAGGTCCATTCCGGCCATCAGGCACATTGTCTCCAGACGGGCCAGCGTGTCACGCGGGCTGTTGCTGTGGACGGTGCTCATTGAGCCGTCGTGGCCGGTGTTCATGGCCTGGATCATGTCCAGCGCCTCACCCCCTCGCGCCTCGCCCACGATGATGCGGTCGGGGCGCATTCTCAGGGAGTTGATCACCAGATCGCGGATGGTGATCTCACCCTGGCCTTCGATATTGGGCGGGCGGCTCTCCAGGCGGACGACATGCTCCTGCCGGAGCTGGAGCTCGGCGGCGTTCTCAATCGTGATGATGCGCTCGTCGGCGGGGATGAACCCGGAGAGGATATTCAGCAGGGTTGTCTTGCCGGAGCCCGTGCCCCCTGAGATGATGATGTTAAACTGGGCGATGACGCAGGCCCGGAGGAACTCCATCAGCTCAACGGTCGCGGAGCCGTAGTCAATGATGTTCTGGACGGTGAGAGGAACTTTGGAGAACTTACGGATCGTCAGTGCAGAGCCGTCAATCGCGATGGGCGGGATCACGGCGTTGACGCGGGAGCCATCCGGGAGACGGGCGTCCACGTAAGGGGAGCTCTCGTCAATACGGCGGCCCAGCGGCGCGACGATCCGGTCAATGATGCGCCGGAGGTGTTCCTCGCTCTCAAAGTGGACGGGAACCGATTCGAGCAGGCCGCCGCGCTCCACGTATATCTTGTCATGCCCGACGGTCATAATCTCGGTGATCTCCGGGTCTTCGAGCAGCGGCTCAAGAGGCCCGTATCCCAGCAGCTCCGCCACGATCTGATCATGCAGCCTGCGCCGCTCATTGCGTGCCAGAACGATGTTCTCCTCGGCCAGGATGGTGTTAAAGAGCTCGTCAATGCGGGCCCGCAGTTCCTCCATCCGGGTCATGTCGAACATATCGCCGGGGCCGAGGTCCTCCAGGAGGCGGCTCTGAACCAGGGATTTGATGTCCACACCGCCGTACTGTCCGATCATGCCGTGAACCGGCTCGCGACGCTGACGCAGACGGGAGAGGCCTTCATCTCGCTGGGGCGAAGGCGTAGGACTGCCAGCACCGCTCTGACCACCTGACCCCTGACTCTTTTCAATTCGTTTCAACAGACTGGACACTGTACACTCCTCTCTGCCGACAGCAACAGACTAGCTTCTTCCCAGCAGGCCAAACAAACCACGCTTTGGATGAGATTCTTCTGACAATGTCTCTTCCGCTGCCTCCGGGACGGCTTCTATACTCTGGCGGACCATCTGTACCAGTTCGGCCAGCGGGCGAACCGCGGGAGCCCGCCGGGCATCCTGCTTGATCAGGGGTGCGCCCCGGTTGACGGTCTCGTCTGCAAGCGGATCGAGCGGAATCTCTAGGGCAACGGGACGCCCCAGGAAGTTCCCGATCTGCTCGGCTGTGATGCGATTGTTCGCCGCGACCTGGTTCAGGAGGAGCAGAATGTGTTCCATCTCATACTCAGCGGCGGCCAGCTCACTGAACAGGATGCGGGTATCCTTCAGGGCGGGCATTGTCGGTGTTGTGACAACGACCAGCCGATCCGCCGCGCGGATAGCAGCTACCAGAACGTCGTCGAAGCTGGGGGCGGTATCCACGATCACATAGTCGTACTGGGTTTTCAGAAAGTTGAACAGCTTGACCATCATCTCTGAGGAAACGGAGGGGACATCCGCCGGATTGGGGGGGGCGACCAGCAGCTTGACACCGCTTTCGTGGGGAACCACGACGCCCTCAAGCGACTCGGCGTCCAGCCCCTCCGGCTCGCCGGTCATGACGGCGACATCGGCCACGCTGTATTGCCCCCGCGTGTTCAGAAAGACGCCGATATCCCCGAAAAACAGGTTGCCGTCCACGATGAGGACTTTCTTATCCCGCGCGGCCTGAGCCATGCCGACGCCCAGGTTAACGGCCACCAGCGTTTTGCCAACCCCGCCTTTCGGGCCGAGCACGCCGATGACGTGTCCCTGATGCAGGGGACGGGGCACCTGGTAACCGGGAGGCGGCGCAGGAGCCGGGCCAGCCTCCGGCCTGACGGGAGTTTCGGGGATGCGCTGATACGCTCTCTCAATAGCCTGAGCCAGCTCCGCCGAGGTGATGGGTTTGGCGACGAAATCTGCCGCCCCGGCACGGAATGCTTCCTTCAGATAGTGGGCATCGTCCTGGACGGAAACGATGATCACCTGCGTGCGGGGGGCCTCATGCTTGAGCTGCTGGGTGGCCGTCAGACCGTCCATGACGGGCATGTTGATGTCCATCAGGACTACGTCGGGGTCAAGTTCCTTAACCTGCTCAATCGCAACCAGACCGTTCTCGGCAAAGCCCACGATCTCGATGTTGTCTTCGTACTCCAGCAGGCGCTGAGTTCCATCCCGGGTTTCTTCGTTGTCATCAACGATCAGAACTTTGATTCTATCAGCCATGTGCCTTAACCACCCTCAATTTTCCTGTACCACTGGTCTGGACATCCACCCCGTCGCAGCCAGCAAGGAGGCCGGGTTGCCCATCGGACAGGTGCTGTGTGTGAAACGCAGCAGGATTTTAACAAATCCCCCCGCGTTTCTGCGAAGCAAGCCCTCTTTCTTTAGTAGATTGTAAGGGCTCACCTGTGGGGTGCCGGGTAGCTGGCTGTTGATGCCCGGTTTCTACTATACCCGAATCACCTACTGTGTCAAGCCGGGTGTGCGGGGCCTCGCAGCTCCCGAGCGAGTATGGGGGTGATAAGGTGGTGATAAGTAAAGAACAGAGCCCCACCCATCCGGTGAGGCTCTGCGTTCCTTCGTTCCCGGACATGCCGGGAATAGAGAAGAAGGATTTACAGGTTCTGAACGATGTTGCTGAACACGTTGCCGATCGTGGGGCCAAGCAGCGTCAGGATGGCGATCACGACGACAGCAACCAGCACGAGGATCAGTGCGTACTCTACAAGACCCTGACCTTCTTCACGAGGAATGAACAACATTGTTTTACTCCTTTAGAGAATAAAATTTAGTTACCTGCTCTGAGTATACATCAGCCAAAAAGTATAGTAAATAGAAATTACAGTCTTGTAATGGAATTTTCACACTTTCTTTATCTCTTGTAGTACGCACGTACTATCTCTCTCAGGCCAGATCGCTGTATTCCGGATACTCCGGCACTTCCTCCGGCTCCGGCCCGGCAGGGATACTGATCTGAACGGAGGCTCCCTGTCCTGACGTGCTGGTGATACGAAGCTCGCCACCCACCAGATGCAGGCGTTCCTGCAGGGTGCGCAGCCCCAGCGACTGGTTGCCAGTGGCTTCCAGAGCCAGTGTGCCGGTTCCGAAGCCGCGCCCGTTGTCCTCTACAATGGCACGCACCTCGTCATCGTTCATCTCCAGAGTTACTTTGACGAGGGTGGCCCGCCCGTGATCGCGGGCGTTCGCCATCAGTTCCTGAATGCCCCGAAACACCAGCACCTCACGGTAGCTCTCCAGACGGCGAGCCCGTCCATGCATGATGAACTCGGTCTCAATTCCGGTTTTATCGGTGTAGGCGTCTAGATACCGCTTAAGGGTCGGCACAAGGCCGAGGTCTGTCAGCATCATGGGGCGCAGATCGAAGATGAAGCCCCGCACCCGCTTGAAGGCTTCCCCGGCGGATTCTTTCAGCCTTGCGAGTTCCTCGCGTGCCTTGTCGGCGTCGCGGTCGAAGAGCTTCTCGCAGATCTCCGCCTGAAGGATGAAGTTGGTCAACGACTGGGCAGG
>DRKO01000175.1 GCA_011051745.1 Chloroflexota bacterium
AGCGATCGACGTACTTCTGGAGGAAGTCCTCGTAGGCAGCGCTCTCGGCGGTCAGCGGGCCGCTGGCGTAGACGCCCTCAGCCGCATCACCGGCAGCCTCGATGAAGGTATCGGACTTGATGCCGTCCGCACCCATCAGGATCACATCTTCCAGACCCTCAACTTCCTTGCTCTGAACGGCGATGAAGCCGCCCTCAGCCGGGAAGATCGGGAAGTAGATCATGTCCGGTTCCTGAGCCGCGATAGAGGTCAGGACGGGGCGCATGTCGGTGTCGCCCACGTTGACGGCCTCCTGAGCGACGATCTCGCCGCCCAGTTCCTGGAAGGTCTGAGCAAACACATCAACCAGACCCACAGCGTAAGGGCTGCCGTCGTGAATGGTCGCAACCCGGCGAGCACCCAGAACCTCGTAAGCGAACTTGGCCGCCTCACGACCCTGGAAGTTGTCGTTAAACGCTGTACGCATGAAGGAGCGAGGAGCATCGGGGGCAGTCAGGCTACCCGCCGTGCAGGAGGGCGAAACCATTGTGTAGTATGCGTCTTCGTAGATCGGGGCAGCAGGCTCGCAGGAGGACGAGCAGGTGTGCCCGACGACCGCCACGATGGAGGGGTCGGAAACCGTCCGGCTGGCGACAGTCTGGCCGCCTTCCGCGCTGCACAGAGTGTCATTCGGGACGATCTCGATCTCGTGACCGGCGATTTCACCGCCGAAGTCATCCACGGCGATCTCGACGGCCCGCAGCTCGTTGATGCCGTAGACATCCACGCCTGCCCCGGAGGTCACAGTGTTGACGGCGATACGAACCGGCTCACCGGGGGGAATCTCAACGACGCCCCAGGGGTCCTCCGGTACGGCCATCTCTTCGGCAGGGGCCGCTTCTTCTTCGGCAGGAGCGGCTTCTTCCTCTGCAGGGGCCGCTTCTTCTTCGGCTGGAGCCGCTTCTTCCTCTGCTGGCTGCTCTGGCGCGGCCTCAGGCTGACCCGCGGCGCAGGCCGTCGCTACCATCACGATGATGAACAGAACAGCAAACAGGAAAAGGTAACGCTTCTTCATCTTTCCCTCCTCAACAAAAAGCAATCGCAATCAGTGTTTTCTGAAGATCGCTCCCCTGGAGCGAGGCAGGCGGTTACAGAGCGTAACCGGGCGAAGATGCATATCCCTTCCCTCCTCACTGCGAAATTTGCTATGCAATGAGCGTCCGCCCAGCGGGGTTAGGACGCTCACTACCTCTGATAGCGAATTATGGTACACGTACAGAGATAGAATGTCAAGAATCGCACAAACATTGATCGCACGAAAACGGGCGGAAAATCGTCCGATTCGCTCGACAGTCGCGATCGGACTCCGCCATTTATCGCCGTTTCACAAGCCAACAGCCGGTTCATCCTCACGGCGCAGGAACCCACTCCCCCCCGCGAATGACGTAAAAAGTGGGGCCTGAAGTGCTGCACTCGCCAACGCGGTCACAGGTGATCTCACCGCTCAGGCCGGGGTAACCGCTCAGGCTGCGCACAGCTTCGACCAGCGCTCCGCGCGGCACGTAGAGGCTGCCGTCGCCCCCCAGCAACGCCACCCGCTTCACGGCGGCAATCAGCGCCCCGACCGCGTCGTAGCCGTTCCACGTAAACGGCGAATCCGCCCCCGGCGCGACGCCCCAGCGCTCCTCAAACGCCTCATCAAACGCCCGCCGCGCCTCGGTAACGGGCGGGATCAGGGTTGTGCTGTAAACACCCTCCCCGCTCTCACCGGTCGCTTCCAGCAGCGCCTCGCCAAACGTGCCATCACATCCGAAGAAGATCACATCCTCCAGACCGGCTTCGGACATCTGGTTGATGAGCACCGCAGCTTCCGCATCATAGCCCCCGTAGTAGAGAGCCTGAGGGTTCCTGCCCGCAACACCTGCCAGAACCTCCGAATAATCCTCCCGCCCGGGAGTGATCGTCTCTCTGGCGACGACGCGCCCGCCCGCCGACTCGAAGTTATCCGCCGTCAGTTCGGCCAGCGCCTGCCCGTAGGGCTCACCGTCGTGCATGACGGCCAGCCGCTGGATTCCCAGCGTGGCGTAGAGATATTCCGCCGCCGAGCGGGCCTGCACGACATCCGTAAAAGCCACCCGGTTAAAAACCCGCGATCCCTGCCGCGTTAGATCGGGGTTCGTCGCCGAGGGGGAAAGCATCGGGAGGCCCGCTTCCTCATAGATGGGGAGAGCGGCCATCGTCTCGCCGGAGAAGATATGACCGGCCACCGCCACCAGCGTTGGGTCGGAGGCCCACTCGCGGGCCAGATCGGGAGCGCTGGCCGGGTCGCCCTGCGTATCCCCGATCACCAGCTCAAACTGCCAGTCCAGATACTCCCCGAAATCCTCGACGGCCATCTCCCCGGCCCGCGAAATGTCAATCCCAAAGCTGGCGTAGGGGCCGCTCATCGGCCCCGCCATGCCGATCTTGATCGTCTCACCGGGCGGGATGACGGCGCACCCGAACTCGTCCAGTAAGCATTCCGGCGGCTCAGCCGGAGCGGCCACATCGGGGGACCCGTTCGGAGAGACGGTCGGGGTGGGTTCGGGAAGCGGCGTCGGTTCCGCCTCTTCAGGCAGGCCGAAGCATCCCGCCAGCACGGCTGCCAGCACAACAGCGACACTCAACATACCGCCAAAAGACCCTTTTATGTAGCGACGTCGCTCCTGAGCGGTCATCAGGTCATCGGCCATGGTGCTCTGGCTCCTCAGGTCAGGCATACTGTTTTTGTGCTTTTGAGAACTCTCACACA
>DRKO01000176.1 GCA_011051745.1 Chloroflexota bacterium
AGCTTCAGCCGTTCGGTGGCTCTGCCCGTTCCTGTTGAGGCGGACAAGGCCGAAGCCGAGTTTGAGCATGGCATCCTGACGCTGACACTGCCGAAGGTCGAAGAGGTCAAGCCGAAGGTTATTACCGTCAAGGCAAAGAAGACCAACAAGAAGTAATGTGATCCGACGCGGACGCCCCGCTCCTGCCAACTGGGAGCGGGGCGTTTGATTCTCTGTCTGGCTCCGGGGGCATCAATCATGCTTCCCGATCATCGGGCGGCGGCACACGCCTGCGCAGTACCAGTACGGCGAAACCGAGCAACAGGATACCCCCCAGCCCTGAAAGTGCTCCTGCAATCAGGATGGTGCGCTCCAGGGAATTGGCAAGCGCGGCTTCCAGCCGGTACGATATTCCCCCGCCTTCCTCTGCTCCGGTCTCTGCATCAGGGGAGGATTCCCCAGCCTGCTCCACCGTTGGCTGCAGTGTGGGCAGATTTAACGGGATGGGGGTGGGCGTCGGAGTCGGCGTGGGCGTGGGGATTGGCGTCTCGGTGGGGGGCAAGGTGGCGGTGGGCTCTTCTGTGATGGGGGTCGCGTCAGGCTGCGTCGATTCGCCTCCTGCTGGTGGCGGTTCCGTGTCCGGGCCGGATGTGGTCGGCGCGGCTGTGGGTTGTACGGGCGGCGGGGCCCCACTACCCCCGGCCACCGCGCCGCTACTTTTATACTCGCTGATCAACTGGCGGGTCAGGTTCAGGTAGAAGTCGCCGTAGTTGTAGCTCGGCTCGATATGTGTGCCTTCCCACCATTCATTCCAGCTCGTGATGACGATCATCTCCGGCGCGCTGGCTGCTGCTGCCGCGAACGTCTCCCGATAGAACGCCCCATCCCCGCGCTCGCGGATGTAGCGCTCTGATTGCTGGGTGTAGGTGTTGTCCCAGCCCGGCATCGCGGTCGCCACCCAGATGCCGCCCCGTGAGTGGGTTGTAGTGCCCCATTGGGAGAGGGTCGCGTAGACATTGCTCGACCATGAGATCGTGTACATATGCAACCCGTCGAAAATGGGGAGCGCATCAGGGGCCGCTCCTTCTGCGATCCAGATGCTATTATGCTCCGGGTCTACCTGTTGCCGGATATAAGCCCAGTCGTCCAGGCTGTAGCGCCCCTGATACCAGAAGAAGAGCACCGGTCGCCCGTTGTAGCGGAAATAAGCTGGGTGGTTGGCGTGGACGCTCAGGGCGTAATTCAGCCCGTCAATGACTTCCTGAACGCTTGTGAACCACGCTGAGTTCCCCAGGTCTACCGAGAGCAACGCGTAGATACCGTTCGCGGATGCCTGATCAAGGATCATGCGGAAGTTGGTCTCGGTCTGGTTGTATTCCTCCTGCGGCCCGTACCAGGCGACGACCATACCGTCAATTCCGGCTGAGGCGATCTGTGAGACATGTTGCTGAATAACCGCCGGATCCCATGAGTGATAAGGGGTAATGGGCCAGTCGGGGGATTTTCCGGGGCCGACCGTGTCCGGGGCCCACCAGGCGTAATAATAAACCAGCACGGGGCGCTGATCCTGAGCACGGGCGGACGAAGTCGGCCAGCCAAGAACAACGAGCAACAGCAGCAGCGTGAAACCAGAACGGAGGTATTTCATGCCGCTGATTTTAGCGTGCTCTAGCAGGACTGCCAGCAGCTTTACAGGAGGCCCAGCGCGATCAGGTCTTCGTCGAGCTGCTGAACGATGTCGTACTCGTAAAGCTCCTGTGGCGTGATCCACACAAAGCCGACATGCTCCTGATCCAGCCTGATGTCTATATCCTCCACCGGGAAAAGGAAGGGATAAACGTGGATTGTCCCGCCCCAGTCTGTCCGAACCACGACGACCTCTCCGGAACGGGACGGCGTGGCCTGAATACCGAGTTCCTCCCGCAGTTCACGGATGGCGGCTTCGCGGGGGCTTTCGTCGGCTTCCACGTAGCCGGTGACGAAGCACCACTTACCGGGGTTTGAGGTGTGGTTTGGTGATCGCTTCAGCAGGAGTATTCTGCCATCCGGTCGCTGCAACACAGCCGCCGCGACACGCCGTACTTCCGTGTGGCTCATCGGGTCAACCTGTGTGGTCGTCTCCTTCCGGGACGGGAGCTTCTTCAGTGGAGTGTTCCACTTCCTTGTGCCGGTGACGGTGGTAGGCAATCGCCGCCTGAACAAGTGCGTTAAATAGAGGATGCGGCTGGTTGGGGCGACTCTGAAACTCAGGATGGAACTGGCAGCCTACCATGAAAGGATGATCGCTAATCTCCGCGATCTCGACAAGCTGCCCATCAGGCGAGAGGCCGCTGAAGACGACCCCCGCCTCTTCAAAGGGAGCGCGGAAAGCGTTGTTAAACTCGAAGCGGTGGCGGTGACGCTCCAGAACCTCCCGGACGCTGTACGCTTCGCCTGCTTTCGTCCCCGGTTTCAGCACACAGGGATAATGCCCCAGGCGCATCGTACCGCCCATCTTGGTCAGGCTTTGCTGATCGGGCATCAGGTCAATGACGGGGTGCTCGGTCGCCTTGTCGAATTCGGTGCTGTTCGCATCCTCCCACCCCAGCACATGCCGCGCGAACTCGATGCACATCACCTGCATGCCCAGGCACAAGCCAAGGTATGGGACCTTGTTCTCCCGCGCCCAGCGGGCAGCTTCTATCTTACCCTCGATGCCCCGGTATCCAAATCCGCCGGGCACAACGATCCCGTCCACGTTGTGGAGCCGCTCCCATTCCCTGCCACGTTCGAGGTCTCCGGAGTAGACCCACTCGATCTCGATATCGTAGTTGTTGGCGACCCCGGCGTGATAGAGCGCCTCGCGCACGCTGATGTAAGCGTCGTGGAGCGCGGTGTACTTGCCCACGATCGCGATCCGGAGGCGGGGCTTGGGGGCCTTCAGCCGCGTTACGAACTCCCGCCACTCGGAAAGATCGGGAGGGCGATGGGGAAGCAGGAGCGCGTCACATAAATAATCGCCCAGCCCGGCGTCTTCCAGCATGATCGGCACTTCGTAGAGGTACGGCGTGGTGACAAGCGGGATCACGCCGCGCGGCTCCACGTCGCAGAAGAGGGCGATTTTGTCAACCACCTCCCCTGAGACAGGGTAATCCGAGCGGGCCACGATCACGTGAGGCTGGATGCCGATACCTCTCAATTCCCGGACACTGTGCTGTGTTGGTTTGGTCTTGAGTTCGCCCGTCGCGCCGATATAGGGCAAGAAGGTCACATGGACGTAGAGCGTGTTCTCGCGCCCCACGTCGGTGCGCATCTGGCGGATGGCTTCCAGAAAGGGGAGGCTTTCAATATCGCCCACTGTTCCCCCGACCTCTGCGATCACGACCTCGGCCTCGCTCAGCCTGCCGACCTGTATAATGCGTTGCTTGATCTCGTTCGTAATGTGCGGAATCATCTGGATGGTTGCGCCAAGGAAATCCCCCCGGCGCTCCTTGGCGATGACGGCGTTATACACCTGGCCGGTCGTGAAGTTACTGGCCCGCGTGAGGTTGATGTTGACAAAGCGCTCATAGTGCCCCAGATCGAGGTCGGTTTCCGCCCCATCAATGGTGACGAAGACTTCCCCGTGCTGGTAGGGGGACATCGTCCCTGGGTCCACGTTGATATAGGGATCGATCTTCTGAAGCGTTACTTTGATCCCACGTGCCTTCAGGATGCGTCCGATCGCCGCGGCTGTCACCCCCTTCCCCACCGAGCTAACGACGCCACCTGTGCAGAAAATATACTTGGTCATGCCTGTTTGTGTTCTCCCCCTGTTGCCTCGTTCACATGTTGCGGCAAAGAAAGACGGGGAGGCTTCTATATCCGGCGGCCTCCCCGTCAGTTATTCTCTTGCTGAGTCAATTTCGGCAGTGATACTCTGCATACCGGTCGGGCTTGTTATACAAGTTTTGCCAGGTCTTCTGCCGCGCGGCGCATCTCAAGAAAGATCAGCCCCAGGCGGGCCTCTTTATCAGCCAGCACGGTTAGCACGGCTTCCTCGCCGGAGGCCATCAGGATCACATACCCATTATCGCCGCGAATGTAGACCTGATCCAGGATGCCACGCCCCAGCTCGCTGGCGATCCGCTCACCCAGCGAGAGCATGGCTGCCGACATCGCGGACACGCGGTCCTCTTCAACTCCGGCGGGCAATGCCGACGCAATGATCAGGCCGTCCACGCTGACCACCGCTGACGCTTCGATGCCCTCCGTCCGTTGGAGGTCTCGCAGGCGATCCACCATCATTTCAGTCCGCGACTTAGCCATGAGATTAAACTCCTTTTGTTCCGCTTTGTAATCCAGTGCCGAGTGATCTTCCGGTAAGCCCTTCATTACTCAGGAGACAGGGAGGCTCACCGAATGAGAACGCGAGAGATTCCGCCAGCCCTCTGTCGCGCCCCACAAGCAGGCTCCGACGATAAGCCCAGATCACAGAAGCCTGCTTTGCAGGAACAGCCTATTCTGCGTTGGCGGGAAATGGAGCCTGTTTCAAAGACTCCCTTTTCCGCAGGGTAAGCCGGAGGGGGCTTACTTCAAGGGTCTCTATCGCTGGGCATTTTAGCATCAGCCACCCGATGGGGCAAATCGCAACAGGTCAGGGGGTAACCCGGAGTCGTTCAGGGCAGGGATGGCGATAAGGTTTGTGAGCCACTCGCAGGGCAGGGTATAATGAGCCCCACGCAGAAGCCGCGCTCCGGCCTGCGCCCGCACCCTGACTCCGTAGTTCTTGCATAGTGTAAGGGAAAGGCATAGCCCTGTGGAATTCTTTGGCCGTCCCGAATTCGAAGCTGCCGCCCAGGCCGTCCGTGGCCGTACCCGTCACCAGCCGCGTGTTGGCATCGTCTTGGGGTCGGGTCTGGGAGGGCTGGCTGATTCTGTTGAGAATGCTGACATCATTCCCTATGATCAGCTTCCCCACTGGCCGCGTTCAACCGTTGTAGGGCATCAGGGGCAGCTTCACATAGGAGAGCTTGAAGGCGTGCCCGTGATGGTCATGAGGGGACGGGCACACTATTATGAAGGGTATCCAATGTCGCAGGTGACCCTTCCCATCCGGGTGATGCAACTGCTGGGGCTGGAGATCGTCATCCTCACAAACGCAGCCGGAGGCGTGAACAAGAGCTTTCACGTTGGTGACCTGATGCTGATCACCGATCACATTAACCTGATCGGCATGACAGGCGCGAATCCCCTGCGTGGCCCAAACGATGAGACACTCGGCGAGCGTTTCCCGGATATGAGCCGCGTCTATGATCGGGAGCTCCGCGCCCTCGCATTGAAGACCGCACGGGAGGCGGACATCCCGATGCAGCAGGGAGTGTACATCTGCCTGGCTGGCCCCTCCTTTGAGACTCCGGCGGATATCCGCTTCCTGCGGCTGATCGGCGCGGATGCCGTCGGGATGTCCACTGTGCCGGAGGCCACGGTAGCCCGTCATGGTGGGCTGCGGGTGATGGGAATCTCTATGATCAGCAACATTGCGATTGATGATCCTGATCAGGAAGCTGAAACTTCCCATGAGGAGGTTCTGGAGGCAGGTAAGATGGCCGTTCCGCGCCTCGAAGCGGTATTGCGGGGTGTACTTCGTAACCTGTCTGCTGCCCTGTAGCTTCTCAAGGATACATCCCTTCTCGCCGACTGGCGTTCATGAGAACCCTGGTTCAGTTCGTCGCCCGTATTGATGTCTTTGTTTATGCCCTCGCAGCAGTGGGGATTTTCTTCGCGATCCGGGGGCTGTTTCAGGCACGGCGGGCGATGCGCGTCGCGGTCTTCGGGCTGGAGCGGGAGGCCGCCCGGCGGAAGCGCCGCGGTTCGCTCAGCATGATCATCATCCTGCTGGCGCTCGCCGGTGCAGTGTACGTGACATCAAATATCGTAGCCCCCAACATCGAGGGGCTGGCCGCCCGGCCTACGGAGACCCCGCCGATCGTCTTCGTCTCCCCGGAACCTACCGCCACCCAGCCACTTCTCCTCTATCCGACCATCACGCCGACTATTGGTCTTCCCCCCGCCGAGGCGGGCACAGAGGCTCCGCCAGAGCCAGCCGAAGTTGTCAACGGATGCGAGATCATCGGTGCGAACATCACCAGCCCTGAACCCAATCAGGCCGTTTCCGGTCAGGTCGTGGTCGAGGGCCAGGCCAATATCCTCGGCTTCGCCCAGTATAAGTTTGAGATTCAGGGGCCGGGAACCGGCGGCGACTGGGTAGTCGTTGGGACGTTTACGGAGCCAGTGAATAACGGCATTCTGGGAACATGGGATAGCACATCGCTGATGCCAGGCAATTACACGCTGCGGCTGGTGGTCAGCCGTCAGGATGGGACGTTCCCGACCCCGTGCGAGGTTCCGATCGTCATCGTCGAGCCTCTGCCGTCGGGTCCTTAGGGATCGGGGGAAAGCCGGTGACCAGTGTGGTAGGGCGTTTACGTGATGCGATTACCCATCATCGCGCCGCTGCCCTCATTCTGGGGCTGTATCTGATCCTCGCGACGGCTTACAATCTGGCCGATCCCCTCTTTGAACCCCCGGATGAGTTGCTTCATTATGACTTTATCCGCTTTGTACAGCGTGAGCGGCGCTTGCCGGTCGTGGACGTTTCCGCGCCACCGACCGAGTACCACCAGCCCCCCCTCTACTACATCGTCACTGCTCTGGTCACCGCTCCTCTCCCTCAGGGGGAACTGGAGCCGCACACCCTTGTGAATCCCTTCTGGGGATATGAGATAGGGAAAATGGGCCGCGACAACAAAAATCAGTTTCTGCATGGCCCGGCGCAGCGTTTCCCCTTCGATAGCCTGACGTGGTCCGTCCATCTGACCCGCGCTCTCTCCACGCTTTTCGGCTGTGGAACAGTACTGCTTGCCTACCTGATGGCCCGCCGCCTGGTATCGGAGCCTCTGGCGGTTGCCAGTATGGCGGTGGTTGCCTTCACCCCTAATTTCCTGCTGACCAGCGGCGCGGTCACCAACGATTCGCTGCTTGTGCTGCTCAGCGTCGCCGGAGGGGTGAGCCTGCTGTCCCTTGTTGCCCGTGAAGCTGCACCGCCTCCGGTTGCCTGGGTCGGGCTTGCCGCTCTGCTTGGCCTTGCCATGTTAACCAAGCTGAGCGCCTGGCCGCTTCTCCCCCTCGCCGCGCTGGGCGTGACGCTGCTGGCAGGCCGCCTCCGATCGTGGCGGCTGTTCGTTACGGCGGGGGCACTCCTGATGAGCGGGGTGGCGTTGCTGGGAGGCTGGTGGGTGCTACGAAATCTGCGCCTGTACGGTGATCTGACCGGCCTATCCAGCATGTGGGCCGTGTGGGGGGTTCGGGAGCCTCTGGGCGGGGCGGACTACCTGATCGAGTTGCGGAACTTTCACACCACGTTCTGGGCGAATTTCGGCTATGGCAATGTTCCGGCTCCCGGCTGGGCCTATGTCCTCACCGGCATCTTTACAATCGGAGGCATGGCGGGCCTTCTGAAATTGGCCTTCCGGGTACGTGAACTCTCTCTGGAGCGCCGGGATCAGGTGATCGTGTTGGTCGGGTGGGCCGTCATCACCCTGCTCGCTCTGATCTGGTATTTACAGCGCACCTTCTCGGTAACCGGTCGCCAGCTTTACCCCGTCCTGCCCGTCATTGCTCTGGGGCTGGTCGGCGGATGGGCCGCGTTCTTCCCCCCGGAGTGGCACTCCCGGATGGCGGGGGTCATTGTGGGCCTGATGGTGGCCTTTGCCCTCGGCGCGTGGGCGGGTGTTCTGATCCCGGCTTATCGCCCTGCGCCCCGGCTAACGGAGGAGCAGGCCACCCAGGCCATCGCACACCGTCTGGACTGGCAGCTTGGCGATGTCGTCACCCTGCTGGGGTACAGCGTGTTGCCCTCGTCCGTCAATCCGGGCGAGGAGGTGGAAGTGACCCTCTACTGGCAGCCGCTCCGCACACCGGAGCAGAATTACACGGTTTTCGTTCAGCTTTTCGGTGAGGAGAACCGGCGTGTAGGGGCGCGGGACACATATCCCGGCCTGGGCAACGATCCGACCATTTACTGGAGGCCGGGGGAGATCATCGCTGATTCGATCCCCGTGCCGATCAGCCCAGACGCTCAAGGGCCGATCCTGCTCGACATCGTGGCCGGGCTATACGATCTGGAGACGGGCGAGCGGTTACCGGTGCACGATCCGGATGGAAACGTGATTGAGCATCCCCTGATCGGAACCGTCAGGCTGGCGGGTCGCCCAGAGGATGCTGCCCTTCCGGCTTATGAGAGCGGCGCGGTGTTTGAGGGAGAGTTGAGGCTTGAGGGCTATGATCTCTCCACAACGATGCTGGAGGCTGGCTCGACTCTCCTGCTCACCCTCTACTGGGCCCCTGGTGGACCTCTGGACGCGGCATACACGGTCTTTGTTCATCTGGTGGATGAGAGTGGTGAGATCATCGCGCAGGGCGACGCTCCCCCGCGCGGAGGTCGGTATCCCTCGACAGTGTGGGAGGCAGGCGATCGCTTCCCCGACCCGCATCTGATCACCCTGCCGCCTGACCTCCCGCCGGGAGAGTATTATCTGCTGGTAGGCCTTTACGATCCGCAGAACAACACACGCCTGCCACTGGCAGGCGGTGAGGATCATGTCCGCTTAGGGCGTGCGATTCACGTCCGTTAGATCAATCGCTGATCGGCACGCGTAGGGTTTCTTCGGCGTTCTCGTAGCCCTCCAGCCAGCCCTGGATCGTGACATCTACATACGTGCCACTTGTGCCGATCCCCCATGTCCATTCGCACTCACCGTTTTCCCCGGCGGTGATGGGGCCGGTGTCCAGTCCAGTAGGTCGCCGCCCTGTGGAGTAGACCGCCTCGATCGCACATGTGGCATCGGGCAACGTCCTGACACGGATGGTTCCCGGCTCCCCCCGCCTGAACTTCGCAGGGAGCGCCTCGATGGACAGGGGTAGTACGGCAGGCTGGATATCCCGCCTTTCCTCTCTCTTGAGGGCGATCTCGCGTGTCCTGGATGGGGGCGGGATGGTAATCGCCTGCGCCGGAGGTCTGATCAGCGCCTTCTCCGTCGGGCCGGAGGTCTCTTCTTCCTGCCTGCGCTTGAGCTCCTGATAAAGAATTACTCCCACGACAACGCCCAGGCCAAGCCCCAGGCCGAGCAGTAGTGCACGTTGCAGGGAGTTGCCACCGTTGCGTGATGAGGACATGCCAGACTCCTCTTGGTTATCCGCCTGTAGTACCCTGTGCCCGGTGATAGTCCTCCGGGGTGTCAATGTCACGCAGAACCGAGTCGCTGTTTACTTCCACGTGATAGATTTCATCTTCGCTGGCGCGGATGGCGTCACGTGGCGCTGCACCTTCCGGTAGTTCTATGATAGCCTGCCAGAAGGCTTTGTCAATCAGGATCGGGTGTCCGCGCTGATTCCGGTAGAAAGGGGCAACGATCCGCCCCCGTCCCCGGTAGTAGGCCTCCAGCAGCCGATTGATGATTTCCGGCTCGATGGCAGGCTGATCTCCCAGCACGACGAGGCAGGCATGGCTTGCCTTGCTGATCGCCTTCAGGCCCACCTGCAGGGAGGAAAGCATCTCTCCTTCTGCGTAGTGCGGATTATAGAGCACCCTGACCGGCAAGTCTGCGATCTGGGACACAACCTCTTCTCGTTTGTATCCCGTAACGAGGATGATCTCGCTAACTCCGGAGGCTGCCACCTTTCGACACACCTCCCGGATGATGGTTGAGCCATCTCCCCAGGGTAGCAGCAGCTTGGGCCTGCCCATTCGTCGGGACTCTCCGGCGGCCAGGATCACCGCG
>DRKO01000177.1 GCA_011051745.1 Chloroflexota bacterium
CGTTGCTCGCGTTCAGCGCCCGATGTGCATCGGCATGATGACGTGGGTAAACGTGTCGTCTCCTACCGGACGGAGCACGCCGGGTTTATCCGGGCTGGAGGTTCCGATGACCACCCGATCCTGTCGGATCACGCTCAGCACCTCGATCAGGTAGCGGACATTGAAGGCGATCTCCATCCCCTCGCCTTCGATGCTCGCCGTGAGCACCCCCTCATTTTCGCCCGTTTCGGCAGACTGCGCGTAAACGCGCATCACTCCGGCCATCCCCTCCTGAGGCTCTATCTTCAGACGAACGGTGTGGTTGGCCTCCCGCGCAAAGATATCGGCCCGCTTGCAGGCCCGCAGGAAATCCGCCGTGTCAACGATTGTGCGTGTCGTCAGGTCTTGGGGGATGATCCGATGGTAATCGGGGAAGGTCCCGTCAATCACCTGCGTCACAACGTCCACATTGCTCATGTGGAACAGCACCTGTGAGTGTTCATCCGGCAGGATCAGGTAGACAACCTCATCCTCATCGCTGATGATGCGGGCCAGTTCGCTCAGTGTCCGCGCCGGGACGACCAGCGAGAAAGAGCCATAGTACTCCGCCTCCAGGGGAATCTCACGCACGGAGAGGCGAAAACCGTCGGCGGCGGCCATGGTCAGCAGGCCGTCCTGATAGATAATCGAGACCCCCGTCAGGATCGGGCGGCTATCGTCACGTGCCGAAGCGAACGCCACCATATTGATGGTATCCCGCATAACGTCTGCCGGAACGGGCAGAACCTCATCATCTTCGCCCGGCTCAGGCATGACGGGGAACTCCCGCGCATCAATCCCTTTGATGTTGGCGGTGGTAGCCCCGCAGGCCAGATGCAGCGACTGGGTCCGAACGGAGACCTCCATATCCACGCGCTCCGGGGAAAGCGTGTTGACCAGATCGATCAGCGTCCGCGCCGGGACGGTGATCTCCCCGTCCTCCTCGACAGAGGCTCCGATCCAGGCCGTGATGCCCATCTCCAGATTGGTCGCCGCCAGCCTCAGGCGTCCGTTGTCCGTCGCCAGCAGCACATTGGCAAGCACGGGGAGCGTGCTTCGCGGGTTCACCGCCCGGCTGACGATGTTCAACCCGTGCGCCAGATTATCCTGCATACAGGAGACCTTCATCCCCATGACAGCCTCGCTTCCTGCATAGATCCTTACGCATTGCTCCGGGCAGAGATGCCCCCGGGGCTCTGTGAGAGCCTCCCGCACGGGGTTTCCGCTCCACCCGGATGGGAGATATTGCTGTGATTATACAACATGTGTTGTATTTGTTCAAGCAAAGCAGTGCCCGTACGCGAACCTGCGACGGGACAGTCGGCGCTCCCGGAACAGGCGTTCGGTTGCAGAAGGGGGCCTACGCCCTATAATTCCCTCAGGAGCGGGCGAGGTCCGGTCAAGCCCGGCCACGCCCGGCAGCGCAGTTTTTCTATCTCATACGGCATTCATCTCTCAGGCAGGGTACACTGCTATGCGCCGGACGCGCCTTATCATACCGCTTGTTTCTCTGGCAGCCCTCGTCGCACTGGGGCTTGTCCTCCTCTCTATTCAGAAGACGATTGCGCCCCGATCACGCTACTTTTCCGAAACAGGCCATCTCGTGCGCGAGCCGTTCCTTTCCTTCTTCAACGAGCACGGCGGGATCGAGACATTCGGATATCCTCTCACAGAGGCCTATAACACCTCCGAAGGAATTCTCACCCAGACGTTCCAGCGGGCCCGCCTGCAGTTGAGTGTGCGGGGCGTCGAACTGGCCCCCATCGGGCGAGCGCTGCATCTTGGGGATGAGTCCTCAACGGCATCTGTTGATGAAGCGTTCCGCGCCTTCTATGAGGATCGGGGCGGGGAGGCGTTTTTTGGCCCGCCCCTCGGCCCCGCCCGTGAGGAGAACGGCCTGCTGGTTCAGGATTTCGAGCGGGCCAGGCTGGTGCGCGACCGGCTGGGCGAGGTGCGTCTTGCCAATCTGGGGTCTGTCTACCTGAGCGTCTTTCCCCCGCCTGCTGGCAGCGAACAGGCCGCCCTCCGCCTTCGCGGAACACCGACCCCGCCGCCGGATATCCGGCTCAGCGTCTCCGTCGAGCATCCCGCCATCGGGCAGGGGGAGCAACAGACGATCTACCTTTACGTTGAGGACGAGGAGGGGAATCCTGTGGCTGGAGCTCAGGCGCTCGCCGTCCTGCACTACAACGGCGTGAGGGCAGAGGTCGAGCTCCCGGAGACGGACGATCAGGGGCTTGCGCGGGCCACCTTTGTTGCGCCTCCCGCCTTACCGGGCACTCAGGTTATCGTCGAAGTACACGCCCTGGTTGGCGAAACTCTCCTCACCGTCGAGACCACTTATTTCCAGTGGTGGTAACCGCTTCCCGTTAGAACACAGCAGGCCGGTGACATCACCGGCCTGTCGTTTTTCCATTGGGGTTGCCCGCACAGGCGGGAAGGAAGACGCATCTTATCGGGCTAGGGCTCCTCGTCCTCCTCCCAGCTTATGATCCAGATGCAACCTCCGGCCACCAGCACGGTCGCCACGATCAGCGCTGCCCACTGGCCGGGGAGCAGGCCCACATCCCGCGCCTCGATCACCAGCAGGATGACCATACCCAGCGCCAGGACAAGCCACGCCGAAAGGCGGGGATGTATTTCAACCCACTGCACGACCGGCCCCAGCGGGCCCTTACGCAGATTATCAACCGTTCGGTTCAGGAAATCGGTCATCTATCTTCTCTCGCATCTCAACCCTAGATTGGCCGCAGGACGCGGTCCGCACGCAGTCGCTTGACGACCATGTACGAGTCGGGGGGTGCTGACTCGCGGGCCGCTTCTCGCCAGTCCGGCACTTTCAGATCGCTGGCCGTCTGGGGAGTATAGCCCGCTGCCATAACGGCCTTACGAACCTCGTCCGGGGTATCATTCTTCAGAAACAGCAGTGCGATCTCGCTCTGCAGATCGTTTGACCCCTTCTCGATATGCTCGATCAGGGCGCTCACCACCTTCTTCACAGGTGCATCCGGGGCGAGCCGGAACTCATCGATCCGCGTGATCAGGTTCTCGACCTGCCAGCCTGCCAGCCCTACGATCTGGTTGCCTGTGTAGGCCGCCATATACGCTTTCTGCCCGAAGCGTTCCATCATCTCCTCGCGGCTGAGCGAGGTTTTATCAATCTTGCTGATGAACGCCGCCACCTGCTCGACCTCTTCCGGCCCGCTGCGCCGGACGGTGATCGCCTTCTCAACCGCTTCCTTCTCTTCTTCGGGCGCTTCGCCTTTGGGGGGCTTGGCTGCCGCTTTGGGCGGCGGGGCTGTGACCGCCGGGGCCGGAGCCGGTGCGCCGACCAGCTTATCAAAGTGCTCGCGAACCTGCCGGTAGGTGTCTTCAAACCCCTTGGCGTTGTGGATGATCACGCTTGCTCTTGCGAGCTTATCAGACTGGGGAGGCTGCGCGGCGATTCGTCTCCGCGCCTCTTCCTCGCTCATCTTGCGTTTCTCGACCAGCCGCTTCACCTGCACATCGGGGGGCGCATCCACGACCCACACGGAGTCGCATCGCTCCGCCAGCCCCGACTCGAACAGCTTGATCGCCTCGATCACGACGACCTTCTGCTTGGAGCGCCGGATGAGCAGGTCAATCACCTCAAGCACGATCGGATGGGTGATAGCCTCCAGCCGGGCCAGCGCATCTGGATCGGCAAACACGACTTTACCCAGCTTTTCCCGATCGATACGTCCGTCAGGCGTCAGAATCCAGCGGCCAAAGGTCTCGATGATCGGCTTATAGGCCGGTGCGCCCGGCGACATCGCCCGGTGAGCCAGCCCGTCGGCGTCAATACCGAACGCCCCCAGATGCTCGAGCATACGCCGGACAACGCTCTTGCCGGTCGCGATGTTGCCTGTCAGGCCAATGACGGTTTTTCCGGGCCAACGTTTACTCACAGGCCCCTCCCGGATGGTGACTCAATACTTGGATAAGGCAGGTGAACGTGGTGGTATTCTAGCCTCAGGCGGATAATGCGTCAAGCACGCTACAGGCCACAGGCGGACGAGAAACAGACCACCACCATCAGGCCATGTGCCCCTCGCTCAACATCTGGATCAGCGACCGGCTCTGCGGCTGATTGACGAACTCCACAAATTTGGCCTGGGCTGGCGTGGCCGCCCGTGTGCGGGAGGTCACCAGCTCGACCGGATTTCTGAGCACCAGCCTTTTCACCTGAATGATTGCCAGGCGTCCCAGTGCCACGCGTGGCAGCGCGGCCAGCAGCGAGACAAACGAAACACCGATGCCGTGCTCGACGGCCATCGCCAGCGCCTCGGCGCTGCCCACCTGCATGACGATCTGCAACTGGTCCATGTCTATGCCCAGTCGCGCCAGCCCCGCCGAGACGGTCGCCCGGCAGGCCGACTCCGGCTCCCGGCAGATGAACTGTTCGCTCAGCATCTCACGTGCGGAGATCGTGTCGCGATGTGCCCAGGGGTGCGAGACAGGCGCGATCAGCACCAGTTGGTCGGTGAGGAAGTCGCTATAATTCACGTCATAATCCGGCTCGCGCATGCTCGTTACGCCCAGATCGTACTCGCCGCTGAGGATACCTTCCATCATCGTCCGACGGCTGACAACCGGGATCGTGACATGCACATCAGGGTAAAGACGCCGGAAGCGTGCCACCAGATGGGGCAGGACGTACTTTCCGGCGGTCGCGCTACAGCCGATCACCAGTTCGCCGACCACCTCGCTCGTGGAGGCGCGGATACGCTCCTCGGCGCTGATCACCATGTCTATGATCTGCTGCGCCATAGGGACCAGCGCCTGCCCGGCCCTTGTCAGGCAGATGCCCTGCGGGCTGCGCTCGAAAAGCTCCACCTGAAGGTAATCTTCCAGCGCCCGGATCTGCATGCTGACGGCGGGCTGGGAAAGCTTTAAGGATCGCGCGGCCTCGCTGAAGCTCTGGGTCTTGGCTGCTTCAAGGAACACGCGCAGGGTATGAATTTCCAATCCGCTCATAACGCTCTAAGCCCTTCAAAGTGGCCCCGGCAATCAGTGTCTGGAGAGGGGCTCCCGATTGGGAAAAGGATACCACACCCTGAGAATTTCGGGGGGATCGGAGCCGGGCGCTCAGGCCAACGAGTAAAGGGTTTACCCCGCTGTTGTTCCGGGGTAAACCCTTCCTCAACCTGACGCATCAGCCATCCTAGACAAACAGAACCTGTGCCCCCTCGGCGACCTCCAGAAATTCCATCGCGCCGAGGACCTCGGCAGGTTCCACCAGATCCTCCTTGGTGAGCCCCATCATATCCATGGACATCTTGCAGCCATAGAGATGGGCGCCTGCGTCGGCGATCATCTCGATGAACTCGTCCACCGGCGGGAAGTCCAGCTTGTCTATCTCCCGCTTCATCATCCAGGTGGCGAGTGCCGACATGCCGGGCAGGGCCCCCAGAATGGTGGGGATGTGGATCGAAGGGGCGTAGGGGGCCATGGACAGGTTGGGGTTGCCGACGGTCGCCACTTTGAGCTTCTTCATCTTGCTCTTGGTGATGATGTCCAGCCCCCAGAAGGTGAAGAACACATGGGCTTCGATCCCGCTCATGCAGGCCGCGTTAGCCAGGATCAGGGGCGGGTAGGCCATATCAAGCGAGCCCTTCGAGGCGATGATGCACAGCTTTCGAGTGCCGTTCTCTTGCATGGGAGACTCCTTCTCATGGTAAACGGGGAACACTCAGGGTTTATCCCCGCTGGTAGGTCGTTGCTTAGATGCAGCCGGTGGGCTTGCCAAGCCCTGCGATCTTGGCCGCCACCTTGGCCGCGCCGCCCGGAAAGAGCTGGTACAGTTCTTTCGTGTTGACGTCAGTCTGCTTTGTGATGCGCCGCAGTGTGGGCGGCTCGCCGTTGGCCTCGAATTCCTTCCGGGCAAAGTTGATCACCACCCAGTGACGATCCGTCAGGGTGATGCCAAGCTGAGCAGCGATTGCCTCCGCGATCTCGGGCGTCCAGGCATGAGGGTCAACCATGTACCCTTCGTCGTCAAACTCGACGTTCTCCAGAATGCCGGTGTTGGTCAGGGATTGGTCACTCATCGAACTATCTCCTTTTCCTCGTGATTTATCTCGTCTTTTCGTTAGTTAGCGGCTGGTGGCGCGGGCTGGTCGGCCAGCGCCTTGATCATGTTCAACAATCGTGCAAACCCCCGGCGAACTTTGGGATCGCTTATCTCCCGCATCAATCCCCAGAGCGAAAGGTCGTCTTCGGGGCCTTCGTTGCGGATTGCTTCCACGGCGTTGTTCGCCAGGGCCATAACTTCAGGCTGGGTCATGTTGCGGATGGTCCGCAGGATGATGACGATGTTATCTCCCAGCGCCCGGACATCCTCCTCGCTGAACTCGCTCACAACCTGCTCGGCGATGTACCATCCGCCCCGTGCGAAGGCGAAGTAGCCCTCACGCTCAAGACGATCCAGAGTCTCCACCAGGTTGGAGAAGACCTGTTTGCCCAGCAGTTGCGCCTCGTCTCCCAGCGCCGAGATGGCTTCCAGTTGATCCAGCATCCTGAGCAGCAGGGGGATGCTCCGCAGCAGGCGTTTGAGCAGATAGAGCAGGTCCCCGAGCTCAAACTCCAGCCCGATCTCCGCCAGTTC
>DRKO01000178.1 GCA_011051745.1 Chloroflexota bacterium
AGATGGTCTCCATCAGGGCCCGCACCCCCCGCATTGCCAGATAATGACACTGTACGGGGATCAGAACCTCGCCCGCAGCCACCAGCCCGTTGAGGGTGAGTAAGCCCAGGCTGGGCGGTGTATCTATTACAATGAAGTCAAACGGAACGCGGTTACGCTGGAGGGCGCGTTCCAGACGATGGGCGCGCCCTTCGGCGTTGACAAGCTGCACTTCGGCGGCGGCCAGGTCCACGCTGGCGGGCGCAAGTGCCATCAGGGCCTTATTCCCGACCGGACGTAGAATACGGGCCAGCGAGCCTGTCGCTCGGAGGATGATGGAATACATGCTGCGGGGCATGTTATAGGGATCAAGCCCGTAGCTGGCGGTCAGAGCGGCCTGGGGGTCGAGATCGATCAGGAGGACTCGCTTCCCCATCATCGCCAGCGCAGCGCCCAGGTTGGCAACCGTTGTCGTCTTGCCAACGCCCCCCTTCTGGTTAGCAACTACAATTATACGGGTCAAGATGCACTCCCTGAAGGCAAAGGCCAGTCCGAACGCATTATAGCACAGCTTGCATATCGGTGAATAATCGTTTGCGCGGGGGCAGGATGGTGTCTGCGATGCGCACCTTGACGAGCCTGCCTGCTCAGGCTATCATCCTCAATGTGCACAAAGAAGATATCCTCGATGAATTGAAAGCCGCCCGCCAAGAGTTGCTGGCGGCTATTGACGGCCTCACATCCGAGCAAATGCTGATCCCCGGTGCCGTGGGGGTCTGGTCTGTAAAGGATACGCTGGCTCACATCGCGGCCTGGGAATCAGAGCTGGTCACAGCGTTGAACCAGGTGCAGAATCGGCGTGTTCCCTCCATCGTTCAGATTGATGACATTGATGAATGGAACGAGCAGCAGTACCATCTCAACGCATCCCGCCCGCTGGAGGCTGTTCTGGCCGACTTTGAAGGCGTCCACAAGATGTTGTTGCGCATGGTGGAGGACTTCGACGAGCAGGCGCTGACGGACAACCGCCGTTATCGCTGGATGGAGGGCGAGCCACTGGCGTATCTCATCGAGGAAAACGCTTATCTGCACGAGCGGGAGCACGCAGAGGATATCCGGGCCTGGCGTGAGCGTCAGGGCATATGAACGGAGACAGGCAGGCGGCAGGGTCATGGGGATTATACGTTTCATCGGTAAGGTGATCGCGCTTTTGCTGCTGGTTGTGTTTCTGGCCGTGCTGCCTGTGACGGTGTGGACTTTTAATATCGGGCAGGCGCTTCTCGATCCGGACACTTATCAGCATGTCCTGCAGAGCCGTACCCTTTATCGGGGTGTCCTGCCTGCCCTCCTGCCCCGGATGATGAACAATCTTCAGGATTCCCCTGATGCCCCGTCGGATGCGGAGTACGCCGAGCAGGTGTTTGCCAACCTGACACAGGAAGACTGGCAGACGATCATCGGCCTGCTCATGCCCGCGCCCTGGCTCAAGCAGCAGATGCAGAATAATCTCGATAGCTTCTTTGAGTGGGTGGAGGGGCCGGAGATCAGACCCCGGCTTGCTCTGGACCTGACGGAGTTTAAACGTCGCCTCCGGGGACAGGAGGGGCGCGAGGTGGTGGAGGTGGTCGTCAGTAGCTGGCCGACCTGCTCAGAGAGCGAGATGGAGCAGATGCAGCGCGTCCTGATGCTCGGCTCTGAAGTAGCAGGCCCGCTGCCCACCTGCCAGCCAGCCAGCAGTCTTGAGTATCAGGCACTGATTGAAGGGCTCGGCCAGGCGATCGCTCTTACAGCCGACGAGCTACCCGATCAGGTCTCGCTGAATCAGGCGCTCAGCCGGTCAATCTCCCCGGAGGAGACCGCCAGCTGGCTCACCGCCAAGCTGGTGATCCGCGTGGTACGGCGGGTGGCCTATCTGATCTTCCTGCTCCCGCTGGTGCTCCTGCTCCTGATCGAGATCGTTGTGGTACGCTCTCTGCGAAGCCTGCTGAAGTGGTTCGGCTGGGCGCTGTTTCTCGGCGGGTTGTTGAGCCTGTCCCTGCCGATTGACTTATTGATTCTGGCATTGCGGCAGACGGCCCTCAGGCGGCAGATACTCTTCCTGATCACCGAGCTGATCACCCAGGCCAGTCAGTCAATCCTTCTGCAGGGGGGGATCATCACCCTTGCGGGTCTGGTCTGCCTGGTGGTGGCCTCGCTGATCACGGCCATGCAGGGGCGGCAGGGAAGAGTAAGGCAGGCCGAGGGGACAGGCGGGGCGGTGTAGATCGGAATGCAGGCAACAGGCAGATTTGCCGGGCGGGCGGCCTCCGGCTACACTCTGCACGCCAGAGAGGCAACCTTCTCGCTCTTGGCGTTATCGTCAGACCTCACCCAGAGAGACAGGATGGATTAATGAGTCGGGTCGTAAAACTGAACAGCCCCGGTAAAGTTCGCAGTCAACTTATGAGAACGGCAGCCGAAGTGATTCGCCGCCTGGGGCAGAAATCCAGAATGGACGAGGAAGCGCGGGATATGGCTGCGTTGCTGGTTTACTGCTTCCGCCAGATTGACAGGGGGATCGAAGACACGGTTCGGGCCTGGGAGAAACGGGACTACTGGATAAAGGCGGAGCGTTTCCGGCGACGCTGGGACTGGGCCGGACGCGCGGCTGCGGACCTGGAAGCCATCGTTAGAGATGGGGCCTGGGATGAACTCCCAACTGTGCTGATCGGCCTCCTGCCCCACTTTGAGGAGATCAAGATCGCGAAGTATACGCGCAATCCCAGCCTGTGGCGGGGGGCTTATGAACGTTTTTTGCGGGAAGAGGCACCACCGACCAGCAAGGAAGCATAAACGGGTATGCGCATCAGATATCGGTTGACCGTCCTCCTGATCCTTTCTGCCTTCGTATCCCTTGTGGCCTGCGGCCAGCCGACCGGAGAGGAAGCATCCCCCGCAGTCGAGGAGCCGACTCCCGCAACGGGCGAAACCCCGATAGAGGCTGCCCCCCCGGCCTCAGGGGAGGAAGAGACTCCGGCTCCTGACACGACAGACGGAGAAGCGACGCCCGAAGCCACGCCCGACCCTTTTGTCGGTGAGGGGCCGTGGGCGGTCACTTTTGAAACAAATGATGGTATCATACTGGCAGGGACGTTGTTCGGGCGTGGCCCGGTGGACGTGGTGCTGGCTCCCATGTATCCCGGCGGGCAGGAGGGCTGGCTGCCGTTTGCGGAGGCGGCGGCAGAGCAGGGATACCGTGTCCTGAGCTTCGATCTGCGGGGGCATGGCGAGTCGGAGGGAGAGGCGGACTGGGAGGCCGCCGTGTCCGATCTGGAGGCTGCCCTGGCCTTCTTAGACGAGCATGGCGGGGAGCAGTTCATCCTGATAGGAGCCGGACAGGGAGGGCTGGCTGCCATCCGCGTGGCGGCGGAGAGGGAAGACGTTATCGGGCTGGCGGTCATCTCAAGCCCCCGCGCCTTTGAGGCTCTGGCCGTCAGTGATGCTGACCTGGAGCGGCTGGGAATGCCTTCCCTCTGGCTGGGGGCGCGGAACGACATGACCCAGAGCGTGGAGGAACTCTACGATCAGGCAGGCAGCAGCGACAAGGAACTCTGGATATATGAAGGCAGCAGCCTGCACGGGACTTATATCTTTGAAGGAGCGGATGGCCCCGATCTCCAACGGCGACTTCTGGATTTTCTGGCGCGGGTAACGGGCCGGGACGAAGACGCCTGAGGCGGCGCGGATCGGTAACAGCCGAACCTTCCGGGTGGGAGAAGATGAGCGAAGACACGCAGCCTGAGGTTGCTCCAGAGCAGGCCCCAGCCGGCCTGACGCGGGAGTCTATAGTGCGCTTCAAGCGCGAAGCATGGTGGCAGGTTACGTTCCCTGTCGTGGTGGTGGCGATTCTCTCCGTTGCCGGTCTCGTCCTGCTCATCGTTCTGGGCGGCAGGGACGGCATCTCGGTTGTGGCTGACTATTCACTTGTGCTGCTCCTCATCCCCGTGCTCCTGGGGGGACTCCTGATCCTCGCGCTGGGCGCCGTGTTGATCTATGTGATCAGCGCGTTGATCCGGGCCGTGCCGCCCTACACAGGGATTGCCCAGCAACGGATGGAGCAGATTCACCGGAAGGTAGACGAGATAACCGACTGGATCGCCGGGATCGTCATCTCAGCCCGGAGCCTGCTCGCCGGTCTTAACGTCTATCTGAGGCAGGCAGGAGCCATGCCGGATGTGGAACCGGGGCAGCCGGAGACGAAGCCAGATCAGGAGGTAACATAGTATGTCCGAGCAGAAAGACCTTGTACCGGTTGAGGAGAACTGGCGTGCCCGCGTTTTCCTGCTGGGGGGTGCTGTGGGGACGGCGCTGGGCCTCCTCTCCGCGTATCTGTACGTCCGGGCTGCTGAAAAGACCTATGGAGATGAAGCCCCTCAGGCCCCTGAACCCCGCGATGCCGTTAAGCTCGGTATGCTGCTGTTGAGCATCGTCCGCACAATTACCGAGTGGGGCAGCCGCCGGTAAGCCCTGACTCGATCCCCCGGCTGCCTGCTCGCCTGCTCTCCCGTTCCGGCGGGAGGGGCGGCGGCTGCCCAATCATTGCTCTTATGAAGCACACACTGGCGGAGATCGCCAGCGAGATCAGCCTCCGGGAAGCCGCCGCATGGGCTATGCGGGCGGTGCTTCTGATAATCCTCCTGCGTGCGACGGCGCACCGTCCCCCTTACGTGATCGTGGGGCCGCCCCGGACCGTCGAGACAGAGCACCCGATCACCTGCGTTCACACCCGCCTG
>DRKO01000179.1 GCA_011051745.1 Chloroflexota bacterium
CGCTATAATACAGTATAGCACTCCCCGCAGGCTCTGTGGAATGAACACGCCCGGCAATCCCTCGCGGGCACACAGAGCGGGGAGACTCATCACCAGACTGTACACGGAAGAACCCATGTCCAAGCTTCCCGACTTCCGCTTTCCGGAGGGATTCCGCTGGGGAACCGCGACCTCCGCTCACCAGGTAGAAGGCAACCTGACGAATAACGACTGGTGGGCCGCCGAACAGGCGGGCGGCTACGTCTATCGAAATCAGGCCTCCGGGCTGGCCTGCGACTGGTGGAACCGCGCCGAGGAAGACTTCGACCGCATGGCCGAGATGAACCAGAACGCGCACCGGCTCTCCGTCGAGTGGAGCCGCATCGAGCCTTCCCCCGGCCACTGGGACGAGGACGCGCTGGCCCGCTACCGCGAGATGCTACAGGGGTTGATAGCACGCGGCATCGAGCCGATGGTCACCCTGCACCACTTCACCAATCCGCTCTGGGTGGCCGAACGGGGCGGCTGGGAGAACAGGGACATCGTCGCCTGGTTCGAGCGATACACCCGGAAGGTGGTCTCGGCGCTGGGCGATCTGACGCGGCTATGGTGCACCATCAACGAGCCCGCCGTTATGGTCAGCCAGGCCTATGTGCTGGGGAAATGGCCGCCGGGCAAGAAGGACATCAACGCGGCGTTGCGCGTCGGCCTGAACGTCATGCGGGCCCACGCCGCCGCTTACCGCGCCATCCACGAGCTCGTCCCCGGCGCACAGGTCGGCATGGCAAAGCATATGATGGTCTGGCAGCCCTGGCGTCCCTGGTTGCCCATTGACCGTTTCCTCACCCGCCTTGTCCAGCAACTCTTCAACTACCTTCCCCTGAGCATGGTCACGGAGGGGATCGTCCGCGTACCGGGCCGCCGACCGGTGCGCCTGCCGGAAGCGGCTAACACGCTGGACTGGCTGGGGGTGAACTATTATCAGCGTTACCGGGTTCGCTTCAGCCCCTTCGCCGCCAGAGCGCTCTTTGCCCGCCAGTGCACCAAGCCCGGTGTGCTGAAAGGGCCGGGCGACTGGGGCGAGATTCACCCCCGGGGGCTTTCGCAAACGCTGCGTGCCCTCTGGCGACGCTATCGCCTGCCGATGATCATCACGGAGAACGGCATCCCCGACGAACGCGACCAGCACCGCCCCGGCTTTATCGTCACGCACCTGCATCAGGTGTGGCAGAGCATCAGGCAGGGCATCCCGGTGATGGGCTACTACTTCTGGAGCCTGGTGGATAACTTCGAGTGGACAGAAGGGTATGACCCGCGCTTCCGCTTCGGGCTGATCGGCGTGGACTTCAAGACGCAGGTTCGCCACATCCGGCGGAGCGGTCGACTCTACGCCGCGATCTGCCGGGAGGGGGGGATCATCCCCGAAATCGTGGAGCAGTACACCCCTTCGCTGGCCCCCGCCCTCTTCGGGGAACGCTGACGCCCCCCTGCCCTTCGATCTCTGCCCTCCTCGCCAACTGGTGAGATATATCATCCCGGATATATGGCAAACCATACTGGCCCGCCGGGCCGTTCTATGCCATCCTCAGGGTGGGCGCGCACGAGCGCTGCGCCTCGCATCCGTACAGAGGCCGGGGCAGAGAATGCCCTTTTGTGTGGAAGGAGCATCTGGAGAAAAACCATGAGCATTCAGTGGTCCGAGCGCTATGCCCGGCGGATCAAGGGCATGCGCAGTTCGATTATCCGGGAGCTGCTCAAACTCACCCAGCAACCCGACATCATCTCCTTTGCCGGTGGCCTGCCGGCCCCTGAGCTTTTCCCCATCGAGAGGGTGATGGAGGCCAGCCAGCGTGTGCTGGAGCAGCACGGCAGCCAGGCACTCCAGTACAGCACCACCGAAGGCTATCCCCCGCTCCGCGAGTTGATCGTCCAGCGTATGCAGCGTTACGGGATCATCTGCACAATTGACAACGTCCTGATCACGGCAGGGTCCCAGCAGGCGCTGGACCTGATCGGAAAGGTCCTGATCGATCCGGGCGACCGCCTCATCGTCGAAGAGCCGACCTATCTGGGCGCGATTCAGGCCTGGAACACCTATCAGGCCGGGTATACGACCGTCCCCACCGACGATGAAGGCGTCCGCACAGACGCAGTAGAAGAAGTGCTCCGCGCCGACGGGGCCAAGTTCATCTATGCCCTGCCGAACTTTCAGAATCCATCCGGCATCACAATGTCCCGCAGGCGGCGTGAGGAGCTGGTCCGTCTGGCGAACGAATACGACATCCCGATCATCGAAGATGACCCCTACGGACAGCTTCGCTACGAGGGGGAGCATGAACCCCCGCTGATCGTTCTGGACGCCGGAGCCCACCCTGAAAACGGCTCCAGCGGGTTCATCACCGGCGATGTGATCTACCTCAGCACGTTTTCCAAGACGCTGGCCCCCGGCTTCAGGGTGGCGTGGATGGTCGGGCCGGAGGAAGTGATCCAGCGGATGGCGCAGGCCAAGCAGGGCAGCGACCTGCACACGGGCACGTTTGCCCAGATGGTGGCCTACGAAACGGCCCGCGACGGCTTTCTGGATGAGCACGTGCGGAAGCTGAGGCAGGTCTACAAAGAGCGCCGCGACCTGATGCTCTCCCTGATAGAAGAGCACTTCCCGCCGGGCGTGACGTGGACGCACCCGCGCGGGGGGCTTTTCCTCTGGGTGCGCCTGCCCGAAGGGATGGACACCACCGCCCTGCTGAAGAAGGCGATTGAGAACAGGGTCGCCTTTGTCCCCGGAAGCGCGTTCTACCCTCACGGCGGCGGGGAGAACACCATGCGGATCAACTTCTCCAACGCCCGGCCTGAGCAAATCAGGGAAGGGATCAGGCGTCTGGCCGCCGTCATCGAGGCTGAGATGGAGGCCGCCTCGCTCACCTGAGTTTCCCCCTCCAGAAGCCATAAGCCCCTGTCCGGTCATCGTGCGGACAGGGGCTTTTACGTTGCCGGGTCCGATTTCTGTCCGATTCCTGTCCGATAAGCTCTGCCCTTGCGCAGGGGCTTCTTTCACACTGAGGGTGACCGCTCCGGTCTCGTTGCCGGGCCGGTACACCTCTGACGAAAGGAGCTCCTGTCATGATGTACACCGATCCCGGTGGCAGCGGCCCGACCCCTCCGGTCTAACCCGCCACCAGCACACAGAGGGAGAGCGGCCTCCGGGCCGCTCGCTCTTTTTGTCCCCCTCCGCAAAGCGGCGAGATCGTCTCCCTCCGCCCGTCATCGGCCACCGGCTCCCCTGCAGGCCGCCGCGATTTGATCCTCTCCCCGTGAATCGCTATAGTCACTTTCTGTATCAGCCGCGGTCGCCGGGCACGGCCGGGGAGAGACAGACAGGGGAGTTTCACAGGCAGACTCCCCCCGGACAGATTATCAGGAGAGCCAGTGCAGCAATCAACACACTCCCCATTAAGGCGGGCGCGAACCGTTCTGTATTCGTGGTATCGCCGCTCCCCTCTCAAACCG
>DRKO01000180.1 GCA_011051745.1 Chloroflexota bacterium
ATATCTCCGCGACGGCGAGGGTGAGCCCCGGCGTTGAGGCCAGCCGCCAGGCCAGCGCGAGCGCGATCACGGTATCGTCGTGCTGGCCGGGCGGGGCCTGATAACGCACCCGCCCGGAGTAAGGCATCACGCTGTAGGTGTAGGCCTCCAGTTCGGCGAGGAGGACAGGATCGGGCAGGATGCGCAGGTCGGCGTTCTCAATCGCCAGCACGAGCGACTCGATCAGCGGGGGCTTGCTGGTGGAGGTGGTCGTGAAGGCGATGACCGGCAACCCGGCGCGGCGAAGCGCCTCGATGTTTGGCTCACCCATGGCGTTGGCCTCGGCCAGAATATCGGAGACGCGCCACCTGCGGGCCAGAGCGGCGATGCGCCGACGCTGTAACCCCCAGTTAACCTCGTTGAAGCGGTCGAGAGCAACCATCGTGCGCGTGTCGGCGTCTATGACGACCAGAGCGGTGAAATCGTGCGCACGCCCGAAGTCCACGCCCATGACGTAGCGATGGCCGGAAATGGGGTGAGCGTCCGGCGGGGCGGTGGCGGCCTCCCGGACGCGGCGGAACACCTCGCCGCCGTCGGGCAGGAACTCGGCTTCGTACTCCTGCTTGAAGATACGCTCCGGCAGCAGGGCGCGGGCGTCCTCGATCTCCTGAGGGCGGATGAGCGGGTTGTTGAGGGTCGGGTAACGCCATGAATGCCAGTCCGGGACGAGGGGATCGAGGCCGCGCTGGAAGGCACGGTAGAACCAGTTGCGCCCGTGCGGGGTGGAGATGAGGAGGGCCGACCCCTGCCGATCGGAGAGGGCGGGACGCAGGGAGGCGGTCCAGACCTCTTCGAGAATGAAAGCGGCCTCGTCCACGACGATGAAATCAAGGCCGACGCCACGCAGCCCGTCGGGGTTATCGGCGGTTTTGACGGTGAGCGAGCCACCCGATTCAAGCTCGATGTGGCGCGCATATTCGGTTTTCGAGACCCACTCGTCGGCCAATCGCCGTTTGAAGGTAAGCCAGGGATGGAGGGCCATAAGATAGGTGGGCGCGACCCACCACACACGCTGACCGCCCAGGGCACGATAGACGGCCATCGTCATCCCCAGCGTCGTCTTTCCCCAGCGCCGCCCGCATGCGACCACTTTAAAACGGGCCGGATGCGCCGCGATTATGCGCTGAGTGTACCTCAGACGGGGTATGACACGGGAACGGAGGCTCTCATACAAAGCTCCTCTCCTTTCTGCCCGCGCACGTTCCCCGGCTGCGGGCTTCGACGGATAGAACTTGTGTTCTATTATCAGTGTAACGGAGGATCGGGGGTTGTCAATTGATCATCTGATCATGATCGATTCGCCGGGGGCGAGGAAGGGCGTCACCGGTCGCCGGAGGCGAGTTCCTCCAGCGCCTCCCAGTTGGTGAACACAAACCGGGTGCGGGTGATGCGGATCATGTCCTCGTCGGCGAAGCGGTAGAGGACCCGGCACACAAGCTCGCGCGTCGTGCCGACCATGTCGGCCATTTCGTCAAGCGTGAGGTCGCGGGGGGCGCTTTTGCCTTCAGCGGGCCGGTAATGTTTCAACAGGAGGCGGGCCAATCGCTGGGAGACCTGCTGGAAGGCGAACCCGTAGACGACCTCCCGCACGCGCCGCATGGCGGCCACCAGAATGCGCGTCACATCCCACACGGCTTCAACGCTGCGAGAGAAAACGGGAACGATGAGGTCACGCGGCCACAGATAGGCCTCGCATGGCTCCTGCACCTCAAGCGTGGCGGGCATGGGGAGATCGTCGAAGAGCGAGTGTCCCCATATCACATCGCCGCCCTCCAGCGTGAACACAACCTGCCGCTTCCCGTCCGGCGAGAGGACCACCCACTTCATGCGCCCCGACGCGAGATAGAGCACGTTGGGCCAGATGTCGCCCTGCCAGCAGATGCGGTCTCCCTTCCGGCAGGTTATGCGTTTCGCCAGCCGGGCGAGTTCCGCCCGATCCTCAGGGGCCAGCCTGGAGAAGCCGGGAACCTGAGCCAGGGCTTCGCTCAACTCGTCTGTCGAGAGCATCTCTTCCATCTCCCACCCGTGCGGCGGCGTGTGCGAATTTATAAAAGTATAAAGACCCGGCGGCGGGTGACGTGATATGGTGCGATCAGACTGCCTGATTGCACCATTTTATAAAGGAGTGCGGATAGATGACAAATAACACGACCCAAACGCAGCGTTTGATCGCCGTCATCGTCGTTGTTCTGGCTGCGCTGTTTATGATCGTCGCCGAGCCGTATCTGATGGTGATGACGCTCAACCCGGCCCTGCACGCGCTGGTCGAGTACTACTCGCCCCAGCTAGGCCCCACATGGGACCCGCCGGTCAAGATACTGTCCATGACGTACTCGATCTGGATGGCGGCGGCGGTGTTCGCGGGGTCTCTCCTGCTGGTGATCGCCAAGTCCATCTACGAGGGCGAGAAATGGGCGCGTCCGGTTGCGCTGGGCGCACTGTCCATCCCCTCCATCGGCGGGATGACGATGGTCATCCCCTGGATGGTGCTGGTGCTGGGCGGGGGCGGACTCGCCAGCACGCACAGCGGCCCGCCTCCGGCGCTGGCGATCATGGGGGTCGGGCTGGTCGCCTATTACATCGTCCTGCTGAGCGAGAAAGCCGACTGGAAGATGAAGGTGGCTCAGCTTGTCGTCTTTACTGCGCTGGGGGTGGTGGCCGGAATGGTCTTCATGAACGCCCAGCACGGGGTGCGGTTCTTTATGGCCCGGCCAAGCGCCCCCTTCTTCGAGATGGACGAGAGCGTCCCGGAGCTGATTCTGGGTGGCTATGTGAACTACGCCGCCGTGACGCTGTTCGTGATTTCGATCCCCCTGCTGGCACTGCGCACCCGCCTGGGATGGCAGCTTGCCATGACGGCGGCAATCACGACCGCAGCCGTCAGCCTTCTGTCGTTCATTGACCGGGCATCCACCGAGTGGCTGCAGGGCGCGTTTCTGTCGCTGGGGATGGCGGCGATCCTCCTGATCCCCTTCTTCAAGAACCGGATAGTGAACGAGGCCACAGAGTAAGCAGGCCTACCTGATCTCCTCTGGTACGCGGAGGGGGAGCCGGAGGGCTTCCCCTCCGGCCTTTTTGCGTGGCGCCGGAAGGCGAGCGGGGGCGGGGGCAAGCGGTGATGTTATCCCCGCGCTCCGTCAGACGCTCCCGACGATCCCTCGGCGGGGTGGGTGGCAATGAAATATTCGTAGACGATCCGCGCCACCTCGGACATGGCCCACGTGCCCGGCCACTCCGGGTTGCGCTGCATGAAGATGGCGAGCGCAAAAGCCCCGTGATCGGTCTCGACGATCCCGGCCTCATGGAAGAAATTCACGCGGTAGGTTTCGCTGGCCTGCGCGGTCCCGCCCTTGACGTAGACGCGCACATCGGCCCCCTCCGGCAGGTTGTTGAGGAAGACCGACTCGTCCGGGCCTTCCTCCAGCCAGCCGAGGAGCAGGGCGGTGTGGGCCTCGTTGAGCACCTCGCCCCGGTAGAGGCGGGCGTACCACTCCACCAGTTCGACGGGGGCGAAGGCCTTATCACAGGGCAGTTGCGGGATCGGGCAGCGGAGTAAGAGGCCATCGCCCGGCAGGCCAAGCGCCGGATCGCCGCGCGTGTAACGCCAGTCCAGCTCCGGCACGTAGTACTCGCCGCCGTCGGTGCAGGGCCAGTTGCGCCACTTCAGCACGAAATTGTTCTGCCGGCTGAAGCCCTGCTCCGCCAGCCAGTCGTTGAAAGGCGGGATGCCGCCCACACGCTCAAAGATGCAGGTGGTATCGGTGTTGGCCGACCACTCCAGCATGTTGATCAGGTGCTCGCGGTCGGCGGGCTGTTCGACGATCTCGCCACGCTCCAGCAGCCAGAGGTAGAAGGCGGCCAGCGGCCCTTTGAAGGTGCTCATGGCGTGGTAGCGGGCGTCGCCGTTGATGCTGAGCACCTGGCCGGTTTCGATGTCCACAAAGCCGATGCCCATATCGTAGCCCAGCCGGTAGGCGGTGTGGCGGAGGTGCAGGTCGATCTGATCGAGCATCGGGCCGTAGTCCACAGGGGACGGCTCCGGCGGGGAGGTGGAGGTCGGGGTGAGCGGCGCGGTTACGGTCGGG
>DRKO01000181.1 GCA_011051745.1 Chloroflexota bacterium
AGGGGATTCAAAAAAGAATAAATAGAGAATAAGTACCTTGACTCAACTTCGAGAGAAAAACCTGACCCCATCCTCACAGAGATTCTAACACAAAGCTAACCGCCGGGCAATCAACACGCACATCTTCCCTTTGCCGGAGGCGGGAGATTATGCTCTGTCAGGCATGGCGGGGGATACTGAGCACGTCCTCACGATCTGCCCTGCTGAGTCAGGCGCGCCCTGACGCTTACCGGCATTCCCGGCCACACCCGACAGGAGCGGAGCACGTGCACCTATCAGTCCGACATACCCGCCTGGCGCGATACCTGGCTCCTCTGCTCTCCATACTTGCCAGCCTGATTGTGGGGAGCGTCTTCATTCTCATGGCCGGAGCACATCCCCTGAGAGCCTACGGATACCTGGCCCGCGCCGGATTCGGCTGTCAGGGTCCCGGCATACGCTGCGCCACGCTGACCGCCCTACAGTTCAGCACGCCACTTCTGCTGAGCGGCCTCTCCGCCACAGTCGCCTTTCGGACGGGGTTCTTCAGCATCGGGCAATACGGCCAGATGTTGCTCGGCGGGGTGGTGGCAGCCTGGATCGGATCGCACCTCAGCCTTCCCCCGCTTCTTCATCCCCTGCTTGCCCTGGCGGGTGGTGTGCTGTGCGGCGCGGGCTGGGCCGGAGTGGCCGGGGTGCTCAAAGAGTGGCTCGGCATCAACGAGGTGATCGTCACGCTGGTGATGAATCAGCTTGCCGTTCTGCTGGTCAGGCTGGTATGGATCCCTCGCATCGAACCTTCCGCCCGGTTACTGCCGCTCATCGAGGGAACCCGCCTGAGCGGCGGTTTCATCCTCGCCCTGCTCGCCGCCGCGCTGATATATCTGTATCTGTGGCACTTTGCAGGGGGCTATGAGCAGCGGATGGCCGGTCAGGCCCACAGATTCGCCCGCTTCGGCGGAATCTTCCCGCGCCGGGCCGTCATCCGGGCGGTGCTGCTCAGCGGCGGATTAGCCGGACTGGGCGGGGCGGTTGAAGTGCTGGGGGTTCATTACCGCTTCGTGACTTCCTTCTCCGCAGACAGCTTCGACGGGCTGGTCGTCGCCCTGCTGGGGCAACTGCACCCTCTGGGCGTGGTTCTCTCGGCGGTGTTCCTCGGCGGGGTGAGGCTGGGCGCTCTTAACGGTCTCCAGTTGCAGGCTCACATTCCCCGTGAGCTGGGAGGGGCCCTGATCGCGATGATGCTGCTGTTCGTCTCTTCCAGAAGGTTGTTTCGTCTGGGCGCGGCTCATCCCCCGGAGCTCCGGGATTGAGCCAGCATCGGGAAGGCTGAAAGGGCCTCCTCTCATCGTCCCTCCCGATGCTCACCACGCCCGCTAGGATTGATCAGCCTGAGCGATCTTCCACATCGCCTCAAGCGCAATACGGATGATATTCTGCTCACCTGCCCGGTAGGCTTCCTCGCCCCACTCCGGCTTGATCACCCCCGGCGCCCCGTCCGAAGCAAAGAGCGCTCCGGTTCGCCAGCCCCGGTACGCGCCCACCACAAAGAGGGTGTCGCTTTCCATCTCCAGCGAGACGGCCCCCGCCTGCCGGAGCATCTCCAGAAAAGCAGGCTCACGCGGGGCATAGAAGGCATCCCCAGCCGAGCCGACCCCGACCGTGTGGGGAATATCCAATTCCTCCGCCGTTTCAACCAGCGCACGCAGGACGGAAAAGGTGGGAACAGCGGGAAAGTTCAACGGCAGGTAGGCGTTGGCAGTCCCCCCACCGCGAAACGTGCCGCTGGCAATGATCACATCGCCGGGCTGCTGCCCCTCCTGAAGCACGCCGCACGATCCCACCCGGATGAACGTATCAGCCCCCATGTGGGCCAGTTCCTCAAGCGCGATGGCGACGGTCGGCCCGCCCATGCCGGTCCCGCAGGCCGTCATGAACACGCCCTTATACGTCCCGGAGTAGACCACGTACCCCCGACTGTCTGTGACCAGCCGGGCATCATCCATCCGGTCGGCGATCTTCCTGGCGCGAGCGTGATCACCGGGGCAGAAAACGTAGCGGGCGATCTCGTCCGGATCACAGCGAATATGCCACTCCATGAGGATATTCCTTTCTCAGCGTTGAGGCTCAATTCATTTTGCAAAGGAGGATAATATCTCTATTATATTCAGTATTGTGGCTTCGGCCCGCCAGAAAGACTCAGCCGATCGTCGGTCACCGGCGCGACTGTCCGATAGAGCACTCTGCGATTCCCCTGCCATGTGGTCCGCATTTTTACCGGTAAGCCAGTCACCCGGCAGGCTCACACAGGATACCTCCGGGAAGTGCCCCTGCCTCACCGGGGCAGGGTGCTGGCCCCTGAATTGAGCCTCATCTTTTACCTGAAGGAGCATGAGAAGTGGCTACAACCCTGCTGCGTGCCGAGAAAGTTGTAACCCTCGACGCGCAGGACACCATCTACCAGCCCGGTTATCTCGTCGTTGAAGACGACCGGATCGTTGAACTCGGCCCGCAGAGCACGCCCGGCAACCGTCGCTTTGATCGGGAAGTTGATCTCGGCCCCCGGCTGATCATGCCGGGGCTGGTCAACGCCCACACTCACAGCCCGATGGTGCTGTTTCGCGGTCATGCCGAGGGGCATTCCCTCTTCACCTTTGAGGGCTGGTATAACACCATCCGGGTGGTTGAAGAGGTCCTCGACCCGGACATGCTCCCCCCGGCGGTGGCGGTCTCCTGCGCTGAGATGATCCGCACCGGAACGACCTGCTTCGCCGATCAATACTTCTGGATGGACAAGATCGTGCCGGAAGTGCGTAAAAGCGGCCTGCGTGCCGCCCTGGCCTACGGAGTTGTGGAAATGGGCGACGAGGCCGCCCGCGAGCGCGAACTCGCGGCGGCAGCGGCCTTCCTTGAGAGCCTGGCCGGGGACTCGCGGCTCATCGGGTGGGTTGGCCCCCACGCCTTCTTCGTGGACAACAGCGAGGAGGCGATGGCGCTGGAAGTCGAACTGGCCGACCGCTTCCAGACAGGGCTACACATCCATCTGGCGACGGACGGCTCCGAAGATCGCTACTGTCAGGAAAAGTACGGGCAAACGGCCATCCAGCAGCTTAAAGAGATGGGCATCCTCGACCACCCCATTCTGGCCGCCCACTGCATCACCGTACCGGAGGAGGATTTCCCCACACTGGCGGAGCATCCCTTCACGGTGGTTGTGGCGTCCTCCTCGGCCATGAAGAACGCCGCCGGAGCCGCGCCGCTCAAGGCCATGATCGAGGCAGGGGTTAACGCCGCCCTGGGAACCGACAACGTCACCAACAACAACAGCTATGATATGTTCAAGGAGATGCAGATCACCGGCAAGCTGATGTCCCTGCGAGAGAGGACGCCTAACGCCGTCCCCACACGCCACATTCTGGAGATGGCGACGATGGGCGGGGCCCGTGCGCTGGGGCTGGAGGATGAGATCGGCTCGCTTGAAGCGGGCAAGAAGGCCGACCTGATCTCGCTCGACCTGACCGAGATCGGCTGGCCCCCGGTGGGCGGGCAGGATGTCTACACGGCACTTGTCTATGCGGTCTCCGGTATGCACGTCCGTGACGTGATGGTAGATGGCCGCTGGCTGTTGCGTGATGGGCGCTGGACAACCATTGACTACGCGCAGGCCCGCGCCGACCTGGAGCGCGTACACGCTGAACTGGAGAAACGTCTGGCTGAATGAAGGAGGCTTCCGTAATGCAGCGTATGATTATTGACACCGACCCCGGCGTTGATGACGCCCACGCCATCATGATGGCCTTTGCCCACCCCGACGCTCAGATCGAAGCGCTCACAACGGTGGCCGGAAACGTCAGTCTCGAGAGGACAACCGCCAATGCCTGTACCATCCTGGACATGCTGGGTAAGGATGTCCCGATCTACGCAGGCTGTCAGAGCGCCTTCATCGGGGCGGACGGGTACGACGCGGCGGAAGTTCACGGCAAAGATGGGCTGGGAGATGCGGGATTCCCTCCCTCGCAGCGCAGGGTGGAGGCGGAACACGCCTCTCAGGCACTGGTACGTCTGGCGAACGAGTCGCCGGGGGAGATCACGCTGGTGACCATCGGCCCCCTGACGAACGTGGCCGTCGCCCTCAAGCTCGACCCGGACCTCCCGCAGAAATTCAAGAAGCTGGTCGCGATGGGCGGGGCGATCCGCGCTCAGGGCAACACACCCAACCTCTCCGCCGAGTTCAACTTCTACTCCGACCCGGAAGCGGCCCACATCGTCTTTGAGGCCTGGCCGGAACTGACGCTCATCTCCTGGGAAACAACCGTCGCGCATGGCTTCAGCCAGGAGACCCTGCAAACGTGGCTGGAGATGGACACGCCCCGCGCCGAATTCTTCAAGCGGATCACCCGCAAGACGATAGACTTCATCACCGCCCTGCTGGGCCATCCGATGCTCTTCGGCGCGGATGCGCTGGCGCTTGCGGTTGCGCTGGAGCCGGACATCGTCGAGGAAGCCGAGAAGCGCCACGTCACAATCGAATTGCACGGCCAGCACACCCGCGGCCAGACGGTGGTTGACTGGATGGGCCTCAGCGGCAGGACGCCAAATACAAACATCATTCTGAAGGTCAACTACGAGCGTTTCCTTGAACTGATGACGCAGGGGCTGGCGTGATGGGACGACTCCGCTCATGAAGACGGCCCACGAACTGATCTCAATCGCACATGAGTATGAAGCGGCGCTGATCGCCTTTCTTCAAGACCTGGTGCGCATCCGTTCGGTCAACGGGCAGGAAGGCGAGAAAGCGGTGGCGGAGCGCATCGCAGGGGAGGCGCAACGGCTGGAGCTACCGGCCCAACTCATCGCCGCCGATCCGGATCGGCCCAACGTGCTGGTAAGCTGGGGCAGGGGGGAAGCGGGCTTTGCCCTGATCGGCCATATGGACACGGTCGCCGAGGGCGATCCTGCCCACTGGACCCATCCCCCCTTTGGGGCCGAGATATACGAGGGGCGTCTCTACGGGCGTGGAGCCGCCGACAACAAGGCCGGGATCGCCTGTGGCCTGTATACAATCGCCGTCCTGCGCGATCAGGGGCTGCTCGATCCAGAGCGGGCGCGAATCCTGCTGGCGGCAGTGGTGGACGAGGAATCGGGGGCCAGCAGCACGCTGGGCGTCCGAACCCTGCTCGACCGGGGGTTGCTCGCCGCGCAGGGCGCGATCTACACCTACACCAGCGACATCGTCTGCGTGGGCCATCGGGGGCTGTTGCGGCTGGTACTGGAAGCGAGAGGACAGGCGATCCACACCGGCAGTGCGGAGTGGAGCCGGGGACAGGGCGGGGTGAACGCCGTCACCGGGCTGGCTTCCATCCTGGTTAACCTGGAGAAGTTGCGCCTCTCTGCCCCCTCGCACCCCGCCTTCGAAGGGCTGGGCTGCACCCTGACGCCCGGCACGCTCTTCCGGGGCGGCGAATTCGAGAGCATGGTCCCGGCATCGGCCAGCGCCACCGTAGATGTACGCCTGATGCCCGGCCAGCCCGCCGATGAGGTGATCGCGGCCATCCAGCAGGTGATCGACTCGGAGATCGCACAGCGACCCGGCCTCTCGGTGACAATGACGATCAAGAACAACGTGCCGGGGGCGGCCATCCCACCCGATCACCGGCTGGTCCGCATCGCCAGCCGCCACGCCGAAGCCGTCAGCGGGCACAGATGGCCGGTGGCAGGGGCCGGCCCGACCAACGAGGGCTATATGCTCATCGAGGCGGGCATTCCCACTCTGTGTGGCTTTGGCCCGACCGGCGGAAATGCCCACGCTCCTGATGAGTGGGTGGAGATCGCCAGCCTGCCGCGCACCGTTGCAATGTACGCCGGTATCATTCACGACTACCTCACACAAACACGGGAAGGGTAACATGTGCTCTGAATATCGCGAT
>DRKO01000182.1 GCA_011051745.1 Chloroflexota bacterium
GACTCCAGCTTTGCGGGGCTTGTGGCCGCGATCATGGTTCCGCTTTTTGCTCTCTCGCTCATGCTCGGCTTTCTCCAGGTCTTCGCTGATAGAGCCTGCGTGCTGGAGGGCAAACGTCCGGTGGAGGCTTACCGGCGTGGCTGGCTGGTCTTACGGGCGAATCTCCTTCCCGCGCTGGCGCTGCTGGCGTTCGACCTCGGCCTCCGGCTGGCTCTCGGGGTGCTGTTGAGCACCCTGACGTTCACGATCATCCTGCGCTTTGTGCTGCCTCTCCCGCTGCTGTTGGGTACTGTGCTCAGAACGTATCTGACAACGCTCTGGACGCTCGCCTGGCGGGAGTGGACGGGGGAGGTTGGGTTACAGTCCCTCCCTGCCCGGAGTGACCCTGCATAGGGCGGCTTTCCTCCTGTCCGTCTTGCGGTTCCCCTGCTTATGCCTCATAATCACCCCCGATCAGGAGCATGAAAACTCAACGCGACTTTGCCCGATCCATCCTGCATGAAGCGCCCCATGATAGGGCGGCTCTACGCCTGATCGTGTGGCTGGCCGCGCTGCTGGTGCTGCTCACGGGGGCTCTGCCTGTTGAGGCACAGTCTCCCAGCGAAGGCGGGGATGATTTCTACGGGATCAACTTCGTCGCCCCCTATGATCCCTGGCTTTCGCTGGCACGGGAGAGCGGGGCCCGGATAGTGCGCTGGCAATTCAACTGGCGCGATCATGAGCCATCCCCCGGCGTCTGGGACTGGACAAAGGCCGATGAGCCGATCCGCGCCTGGCGGCAGGCCGGTCTCAGGGTGCATGCCATCCTGCATAACCCGCCTGATTTTGCGCTCGTCCACCCTGGCAGCGGTCTGATGCCGCGTAACATTGACCTGCCCTGGGATCACCCGGACAACGGCTGGGGCCGCTACTGTTACGAATTTGCGAACCGCTACCGGGGGCAGATCGCCAGCTATGAGATATGGAACGAGCCGGACCTGGACATCTACTGGGAGGGCACGGCACAGGAGTATTTCTACCTACTGCGTTCCTGCTATCAGGCGATTAAAGCAGCCGATCCCACCGTCCCGGTAGCCATGGCAGGGATGGTCTTGCTTGCTGATCGAGGCTTCTTCCCGGAGGTAGTCCGGCTGGCCGCCGAAGACCCGGACGGCCCACGCAACAATTATTACTTTGATGCGGCGGCGGTCCACATGTACGGCGATCCCGATCTGGTCTACAGTCTTACTAACCAGGCACGTGGCGTGCTGAACAGTTACGGCATGGGGTATAAGCCGATCTGGATCACCGAGACGAACGTCGCCCTGCGGGGATATGCTACCGTACCGGATACGCCGCGCTGGGGACGCGCCACAGAGGATGAGGCTGCCTGGTATATCCTGCAGGCGGTCAGCAACGCCTACGCAGCAGGAGCAGAACGCTTCATGATCTTCCGGCTGGCGGACGATGGCATGGAAGAAGCTTATGGCCTGTTGCGCAGCGACGCCAGTCCCCGCCCCGGGTACTACGCTTATCAGCTTGCCGCCACCCTCCTGAGGGACATTGTTCAGGCCGAGCGCGAGGTGCGCAATGACGTGATCATCACCCGGATGCGCCGGGCTGATGGGGCACGGATCATCACCCTGTATCAGGTGTCAGGGACACCGTTAACCGTTGAAGTTGAAGCGGAGCGGGAGATCGCCGTGTTGATCAACTCGGCTGGCGGCTACTCGACGATTACGCCTGAGAACAACGTATACACTGTCTCACTACCTCCGGCCCGTGACCGCGACGTAAGCAACCTGGGGAATTACTCCGTAGGCGGCCCGGTGCTCGTGATCGTCGAGTTCGATAACCAGCCTCCCAGCGCCTCAATTGAGAGCATCCCCGTGCCCGGAGACCGGACGGCTGTCGCGCTTCGCTGGGCAGGAGACGATGGCGAATTTGGCACGGGCGTTATGCACTATGACGTAGAGGTCAGCCGCGACGGCGGTCCTTGGGAACCCTGGTTGACCGCCACAACAGAGCGGCAGGCGGTCTTTGAGCTCTCAGGCGGGGGGGAGTTCGCCTTCCGCGTACGGGCAACCGATCAGGCGGGGAACGTAGGGGATTATTCCGAGCCCCTTATCATCAGTGCTCGCCAAACCGGACTGCTGATCGCCCGGATCGTTGACCTGCGCGGGCAGGGTGTACCTTTCGCCCGCGTGGAACTTGAGGACGGTTCGTTGCATGATGCAGACGGAAGCGGCGTGGCACGGATCGAGGTGGAGCCGGGGACAGTCCGGATCGAGCGGGTGGACGGATCGGCTCATGGGCAGTTAACCCCGCCGCCGGTGGAGGTCGGCGAAGAGCAGGAGACACGTGTTATCTGGATGTTGCAGCCCACGCCAAACCTGATCTCCGATGGCACGTTCGACAGGGCAGCCCGTGGCTGGGAAATCTCTTCTCCTCTGGATGTGCAGATCAGGGCAGGCGGCGGAAACAGGGTTTTGCGGTTTACCGGTGCGCGACGCCCCTGGGGGCCACCATCTGCTTCGGTCAGCCTCACTATACCGCCTGCTATGACAGAAGGGGTTCTGAGCTTCCGTTACCGCCTTTCGGGGGATAGCGATCAGGTGTTCCGTGTGCGAATTGTCGGCGGGAGTGAGCAGGCGATCCTGTGGCAGTCCACTGCTGCCACAGCCGAGATGACACGGGTCTGGGTAGACCTGGGGGCGTACGCGGGGCAGAGCGTTACCCTGCACTTCGAGCTGTGGGGGACGAAGGGCGCGTCTGGCACGCTGGCTGAACTGGATGATGTGATAGTTGGCAACGTGCCGGTTCTGGCATCCGATGGGCGGTGATGAATGAGAGAGGGGAAACCCATGAGCAACCTACCTGTGCGCGAGATTGTGCTGTATAAACACGGTGTTGGTTTCTTCCGGCGGGAAGGGAAGGTCAACGGCTCCGAGATCACGTTGATCTTCCGGCAGGATGAGATCAACGATGTGCTCAAGAGTCTGGTAGTGTTTGACCGGGAAGGCGGGCAGGTGCTGGGCATTCATTACCAGACGCCGCTCGACAGGGCGGCTCGCCTGGCGGATAGCTCGATCCGGCTTTCGGACAGGGCCAGCCTGTGTGATCTGCTACGCGACCTGCGCGGGCGCTGGGTCATCCTTGATTTTGCTGAAGAGACGGTCGAGGGGCGGTTGATCGGTCTCGATGTGGAGGATGAAGTCAGCAACTCGCTGGTATCCATCGTCACCAACCAGAGGAACGTCCGAGCATTCCGGCTCAAGACGCTGCGCGGTATCCGCATTCGGGACGATCTGGCCGCCCACGATCTTCACTTCTTCCTCGATACGGACATGGGCGAGGATGTTCGGCGGGCAGTCACTGTGCGTCTGACGCCCGGCAAGCATAAGCTGGTCGTCTACTATGTTGCGCCCAGCCCGACATGGCGGGTAAGCTACCGCCTTGTCGTCGAGGCCGGGAAGAGCGGTCTGGAAGGAAGTGCCCTGCTCCAGGGCTGGGGGCTGTTCGACAACCGGCTGGACGAAGACCTGCAGGATGTTTCTGTGACGCTGGTGGCCGGGCAGCCGATCTCATTCATCTACGACCTGTACACCTCTTATATTCCCAGACGCCATACCGTCAGGGATGAAGCCCGCCTGGCCCCCGGCCCAATCGAGTATGACGCCGCTCTCCCCACCCCTGCACCGGAGCCGGAGATGCTCCCGCAGGCTATGAAGGTTTCCAGGAAGCTCCCTGCCGCGATGGCCGAGGCCCGATCTATGCGAGATAAGATGGAAGAGACGGTCTCTCCTGCGGTTGAGGCTCGCGAAGCGGGGGAGTTTTTCCAGTATGTCGTCACAACGCCTGTCTCCGTCAAGCGCGGCGAGTCGGCCCTTGTGCCGATCATCAGTTCCAATCTCTCCTGTGTCAAGGAGTTGCTCTATAACGGAGCGAAGCTCCCGGCCCATCCTGTCGCTGCGCTGCGCTTCACCAACACGACTGGCCTCACGCTGGAGCGCGGGCCGGTGACGATTGTCGAAGACGGGGAATACAGAGGCGAGGCGGTGCTTCCTTTCAGCCGGGTTGACGGCGATGTTTACCTCCCCTATGCAGTCGAGCTGGGCATTCAGATCACAGAGCGTGAGCAGACCCGGACCGAAATGGCCGGATTAAGCATCGCCGCCGCCACCTCTATCGGCAGAAGAAGAAAATCAGCGGGCGATGACGAGGGTTACCTGATCATTCAGGAGTATCATGTCCGGAGCGTCACGTATACGCTGGAAAATCGAACCGCGCAGGACCACACGGTGACGATTGAAGCGCCCATCCGAACGGGATATGAGTTGTTCGACACGGTTGCGCCTGACGAGGAGACGGCCACCGAGCGGCGCTGGCGGGTTTACGTCTCTGCACACAGCACGGCCGAATTCGCCTACCATGAGCGGCAACTCACGCGGCGATACGAGGAGATACGAAACCTGGATTACACACGCCTGCAACGCTTCCTGTCCGAGCGATGGCTGGATCAGGAGACGTTCGACCGACTGGCGGGGTTGCTGGACAGCCTGGCTTTTATCCAGAATGCCCGTGCGGAGCAGGAACGGCTCCGTGCCGAAAGGCAGGAGATCTATGAGCGCCAGGCTCAACTGCGTGAGAATCTGAATGCCCTCAAGCCGATGGGGGAGGAGGGAATTCTGCGGAACCGGATGCTCCAGCAGATGGAGGCCACGGAGGATCGACTGGGAGCGATTGACGCGCGCCTGACCGAGCTTGAGGAGCAGGTCGCGGAGGCGAAGGCACACATTGAGCAGACTCTGATAGAGCTTGGCGAGGAGACCGCCGGGTAATAAAAGTCATCCCGCCTCCTGTCTTGTCGAGGCGGGCGAGTGCCCCAGGAAGGAGTCGAACCTTCAGCCTACCGCTTAGGAGGCGGTTGCTCTATCCATTGAGCTACTGGGGCCACGGCGCTCATTATAACAGGGACAAAAATGGCCTGCCAGAGAGCCGCGTTGTGACCCGGAAGGTGTGTTACAATCCTCCTCCAGAACAGCGGCATTACCTCAGGAGAATTCATCTCATGAATCTCGACCTTGACGATCCCGATCTTTACAGAGGCGTTGATAGTGAAGGTATGCTTTCTCACATAGATGCCCTTCCCGACCAACTGGCCGATGCGTGGGAATACGCTCAGGACCTCGCCCTGCCGGAGGTGGGAGCGATCCGGCAGGTTGTGACGTGCGGAATGGGGGGATCATCTATCAGCGGTGAACTGGCCGGGGCACTCATCAGCGATGTTGCGAAAGTCCCGCTCTTCGTTCACCGTGATTATGATCTCCCGCCCTTCGCCAGCGGACCGGAGACACTGGTTCTTGCGCTCAGCCACTCCGGCAACACGGAAGAGACGCTCTCCGCCGCCCGATGCGCGATTGAGCGTGGCACAAGCCTGCTGGCGATCACCACAGGGGGAAGTCTTGCTCCCTTCGTGCAGGAGGCGGGAGGCACGGTCTGGAAATATGATTATTCATCGCCGCCCCGCGCTGCGCTGGGCTGGCTTTACGGGCTGACACTGGCGGCTCTCTCCCGTCTTGAGATCGCACCCGATCTGAGCCCTGACGTTGAAGAGACAGTCGCCCTCCTGCGCCGGGGTCGAAAGTTGCTTGGGGTGGATAGCCCGGTTGGCAAGAACGCGGCGAAGCGCATTGCCGGGCAACTGGTGGATCGTATCCCCGTGATCTGGGGGGCGGAGCTTCTTGCGCCGGTGGCCCGCCGATGGAAGACCCAGCTCAACGAGAACGCCAAATCGAGTGCCTATTTCGAACTCCTGCCGGAGTTGAACCATAACTCGATTGTCGGCATCGAATTCCCCGCTGAGTTGATGCACAGAATTGCGATTGTGCAGCTTCTCTCGCCCCGCTACGATCACCCGCGTGTCGCCATCCGCCACGAAGTAACGCACGATCTGCTCTTACAGCAGGGCATCCTGACCGAGATGATCAAAGCGCGAGGGGAAAGCCGCCTGGCGCACCAGATGAGCCTGATCCAGTTTGGCGATTACGTGAGCTACTATCTGGCGGTGATCTACGATGTGGATCCAACGCCCATCGGGCCGATCACCATCCTTAAAGAGAAACTGGCTCAGGCGGGCTGAGGGGCATGCACAGAGCACTATGACCACCCACGACGAGAAACTGGCTGAGCGGGGCGCTCCCAGCTACGTCTGGCGGGCGGGGCAGGAGAGGCGCCTGACGATGATCCGCCGCTGGGGGCAGACCCGAAATGCCCGGATACTGGAGGCAGGCTGCGGGCTGGGGACTTACGCCGCCCGCCTGCTGGAAGACTCCCCCCATGTGTATGCCTTTGATATTGAGAAAGATCGGGCTGAGGCGGCCCTCCAGCGCGTCCCGAACGTCCACGTTGCGGCGGCTGAGGCCATCCCCTACCCGGACAACACCTTCGATCTGATCCTCTCTAACGAGGTGATTGAGCATGTCCGGGATGATCAAGCGGCGATGAAGGAGATGGTGCGTGTGCTCCGGCCCGGTGGCCGGGTGATCATCTTCTGCCCGAATCGCTGGTATCCTGTTGAGACGCACGGGCATTACTGGCGGGGAGAATATCATTTCGGGAACACTCCCCTGATCAACTACCTGCCGGACTTCCTGCGGAACCGGTTGGCTCCCCATGTACGGGCGTATACACGGCGCGGCCTGCTCCGCCTGCTCAGGGGGCTGCCGGTGCGAGTTGTCCATCACACCCGTATCTTCGGCGCTTACGACAACATCATCGCCCGTCACCCGCATCTGGGCCGTGCCCTGCGGGCCGTCCTGCACACTGCCGAGAGAACGCCGCTCCGTGTGCTGGGGCTTTCCCATCTACTGGTTATTGAAAAGAAGGAATAAGTTCACATGTTTCAGAATGCCATTGGAGATATTTTCATCCTGGCCCTCTTCGCAGCGGCGATCTACGCATTCCTGATCCTGCCCCGCCAGCGGGAGTTCAAGAAGCGCCAGCGATTCGTGCGTTCCCTCTCAGTTGGAACACGTGTGACTACCTACGGGGGCATGATCGGAACGGTGAAGAAGGTCGAATCTGAGCGTGGCCTTGTGACTCTGGAGGTAGCCGATGACATCGAGTTGCAATTTCTGGCGGCTGCGATCACTGCCGAGTTCGATCCGGAGGCCTATGCGGAGAGCGCACGGCGTGCCCTGAAGTAGCCCGGCGAGGAAAGCTGCTGTGCAGATTCAGGTTGCAGTTGCCAAGGTCAGCAAGTACGCTTCCAGCGAGAGCGGCGATACTCTGGAGATGATCGAGCGCCCGCACGGCGGGCTATCGCTCGTTCTGGTGGATGGGCAGCGCTCCGGACGCTCGGCCAAGGCGATCAGCACCCTCGTGGCGCACAAGGCGATCTCTCTGCTGGCCGAAGGCATCCGGGACGGCGCGGTGGCGCGGGCGGCGCATGATTACCTGTACACCCAGCGTAAGGGCAAGGTTTCGGCCACGTTGAACATCGTCTCGGTGGACATGGAGACAAAAACGCTGGTGATCTCGCGGAACAGCCATTGTCCGGTGATCGTGCAAACCGGGCCGGAGGAGCAGGTCCTGCTGGATACCCCCACTGAGCCGGTCGGCGTTTATCGCTACACCAAGCCGGAGATACACGAGCTTCCCCTGCAGGTCGGGATGGTGATCGTCGTTTACACGGATGGTATTCTGAGCGCAGGGGAGCGAACCGGAAAGACGCTGAACGCGCCTGCGCTGATCTCAGACCTGTACGGCCAATACGCTGACTGCGAAGATATCGCCCGACCTATCGCCGATGGGCTGCTCAACGAGGCGCTTCGGCTGGACGAGGGCCGCCCGGCTGATGATATCTCCGTGCTGGTGGTGGCGGTGGCAGGCGCTGAGATCAAAGGGGAAGTGCGGTATCTTCAGGTTTACCTGCCTATCCCGCCGCTATGGAGGCCGTGAGGGAGCGCTCCTTTCTCTTGAGGAAGGCTATGTCACCCACTCAGGCGGATGTTTTGAAGGCTCATCGCCGACGCTCGTTGCAGCGACGCATACGCGCGATCCTGCGCGATACGGCGGTGTTGGTCCGTGAGTTCTGGCGTATCCTGACATTGTTTGTTGTGGCCCTGCTGTTAAGCGCCCTCAGTTTTCAATGGCTCTGGAATCACTCGCAACACGATCCAATCCGCCTGATTGATGCCCTCTACTTTGTGGGGACGCTGCTCTTCTTTGAGCCCACGCTTGAGTTTCCCAGAGAATGGTACCTCGACGTGTACTTCTTCATCATGCCGGTTCTGGGCATTGTGTTCCTGACTCTGGGGGTGGCGGACTTCGTGATTCTGCTGGTCAACCGGCGCTCAAGGCAGGCCCAGTGGGAGGAGGCTGTGGCATCCACATACAGTCAGCATATCATCGTGGCCGGTCTGGGACATCTGGGCATCCGGGTGGTGCGTGAGCTGGTGCTGCTCGGTGAGGATGTGGTCGTAATTGAGATCAAGCCGGACAACCCTCGCATCGAGGAAGTGCATTCTTATGATATTCCGGTTATCCAGGGGGATGCCCGCACGGCAGAGGTATTGCAGCGGGCAGGGCTTGGGCGAGCTTTCTCCATCATAGTCTGCACCAACAACGATCTCGTCAATCTTCAGATCGCGGCCCGTGTCCGGGAGCTCGACAAAGAGGTGCTGCTGGTGATGCGTATGTTTGATGACCAGTTCGCCCGCAGCATCGCCGAGAACTTCAATATCAGCGCGGTGATGAGCGCCTCTCTTCTGGCCGCGCCGGCCTTTGCCGGGGCTGCTGTCCGCACCGAGATCATGCAGACATTCTCAGTGGAGGACAGGGTTCTTGCAATGGGACGGATCGAAGTCACATGCGGCTCTCGCCTTGAGGGAACCGCCATCGCAGATATCGAACGGGAACTGGACCTTTCAGTCATCCTGTGGCAATCCGGTAGCGCGGTTGACGTCCGCCCGGCCCCGGACACCGTCCTCTCGGCAGGGGACGTAATCGCCGTCGTCGCGGAACTCCCCAAGATCAAAGAACTGGCGAATCGCTGGAACCGTGCCGGAACGAGATGAGCCGGGGAGATGCCTCTCAGACGCTGACGGTGGCTGTCGTTGGGCCATGCACCTCCGGTAAGTCGGTACTCGTCAGAGCGTTAAGAGAGGCGGGCTACAACGCCCGCCACGTTGCTCAGGAACATTCTTACGTCCCCGATATGTGGCGGCGCATAGCTCGCCCTGATGTGCTGATCTATCTGGATGTGACGTATGAGACGGCCCGCCAGCGCCGTGAGATTTACTGGGGGCCGGAGCGGCTGGAAGAAGAAGCGGAGCGGCTCGCCCACGCCCGCGAGCATTGCGATCTTTACATCGCCACCGACGACCTGACCGAGGAGGAGGTACAGACCCGCGTCCTCACTTTTCTGGAGAAGTGGGCGGAGGGCAGCGTATCCTGATCAACTACTCCTCAGAGTCCAACCCCAGCACCGAGGCCGCCTGTGCACACAGGCTGTCTCCCCCGGCTTCAAGCCACTCAATCAGCGTAGGACTTTCCAGAAATTCGTGCTCGGACTCGTCGTAGATGCCGCTTCCCCAGTACTGGTAATTCTGAGTCTC
>DRKO01000183.1 GCA_011051745.1 Chloroflexota bacterium
CCCGGCGTGTATAACTTCAAGTCCCTCTCCGCCGCCGAGGAGCTGGTGAACCACGTCCGGCGGGGCGAGGCGAAAAGCGCCGTGATCGTGGGCGCGGGCTTCATCGGGATGGAGATCGCGCTCCTGCTGTGCGAACTGGGCGTTTCCGTCGTTCAGGTGGAGATGCTCGATCAGGTGATGCCCCGCATGCTCGACGCCGACACCGCCGGGGTGGCGCTCGCCATCATGCGGGAGCGCGGCGTGGATGTCCGGCTGAACACGAAGGCCACCGCCTTCGTCGGGGACGGGCGGGCGGAAGGCGTCCGGCTTGAATCCGGTGAGACCCTGCAGGCCGATCTCTTCATCGCCGCGACGGGCGTCAGGCCCACTGTGGGCTTTCTGGAAGGCTCCGGCGTGGCCGTCCGGTGGGGGATCACGGTGGACGAGTACCTGCGCACCACCGCCCCCGACATCTACGCTGCCGGAGATGTCGTCGAGGCCCGCGACCGGTTGACCGGCGAGGCCTACGTACACGCCATCTTCCCGAACGCCGTTGCGCAGGGCCAGACCGTCGGCCTGAACCTGCTCGGCTATGAGGTTCCCTATGAGGGGGCCGACCGCATGAACAGCCTCAAGCACCTTGGCCTTCCGATCATGGCGGTTGGCCTCAAAGAGGGCGACGAGGTGCTCCAGATGCGCCGTGACGGCGTGATCCGCACCCTCTACCTGAAAGAGAAGCGGCTGGTCGGCTTCCAGCTTGTGGGGGACGTTCGCGCGGCGGGCGTCCTGCGGACGCTCATGAATCGAGGGGAAGACCTCAGCCGGTACAGAGATCGCCTGCTTGAGCCGGGCTTCGGGCAGGGGATGGTCGTCTGGTCTGCGATGACACCGGCCTGATCCGGCGTCTGCGGACACGCACCGGGCGGGGATCATCCGGTCCCTGCCCGGTCTTTTTGTCTGCGGGGCTACTCCTCTTCTTCCCGCACCACGCGCTCGCTCAGAAAGCGTCTGATATAGGCCGCGACGGCGTGGGGACGCTGGAGCGGCGCGTCGTGGATGGTGTCCTCCAGCCACACGATCTCGACATCGGCGATGCGCTCTCCGGCCAGCCTGACGCAGAGCTCCTTGCGGGCCAGCAGGGGCGGGGCGTCTTTCCCCTCGCGGCGGGTGGGCAGGATCAGAACCGGGCAGGCGACGCGCTCGTATAGCTCGACCAGACGTTGCTCCCACATCGCCCGCAGGATGCGCATATGATAGGCGCGTGGCAGGCGCGGATGGATGCGATTCTCGATGTCAATCTCGAAGTTCGCCAGGATGGCCGCCTCGACCACAGGCGTGATCAACCCCTGAGGGGATTTCTCGCGGATGGTCTCACGGAATTCATCCACCGTCCTGCCGTCGAGGTGGGGCGGGCTGAGGCGCTGGCGCGTCTCCTCCCATGACATGACCCCCAGGTCAATGATCCCCCCGTCGAGCATGATCAGGCCGGCTACCTGATCGGGGTGGTGAACGGCCAGCCACAGCCCGACCCGCGCCCCCCAGCTATGGCCGACGACGACGGGGCGCTTCATATCAAGCGCGGTGAGCATGCGGCGCACGTCGCCGCCGATGGTCTGAAAGCTGTAGTCCCCGTCGGGCTTGTCGCTCTGGCCGTGCCCGCGCAGATCGGGCGCGATCACTCTGGCGCTCTCCACCAGCAACGGCGCGACGAGGTCCCAGATGTGGCTGGTGCTTGCCAGCCCGTGCAGCAGCAGCACCGGCCAGCCCTGCCCGTCCCAGTCCCGGTAATGAAAGCGCAGATCGCCCAGCGTCAGGGTCTTGTCAATGGCGTAGACGGGGGTCACAGGCGTTCCTCCCTGGCGTCTATGCGGTGGCATCTGCTTTTCAGTATATACCGGTTCCGGTGGGTAAGGAAAGATGGTCGCAATCCCGGCGGGGATATCCCGGGAGTGGCCGTGCGGGGGCTCCGACCTCAGCATTCCCCGGAAGAGCTGAGGCGCTCGATGGCGGGGATCAGGTCGGAATCCATGCTGGCTTTGGCGACGAAGGCGTCCGCGCCTGCCTCAAGCGCGGCCTGACGGTGGCGCGGCGTGTCGAAGAGGGTCAGGATGATGACGGGCAGTTCCGGGCGGGTCTGCTTGACGCGCTGGGTCAGCTCAAGCCCGCTCATGTCTGGCATGGCGAGGTCAACGATCAGGAGGGTAGGGCGTGCCTGCCGGATCAGCTTCAGCGCTTCCTCCGCTGTACCGGCTGTTCCCACCACGATGACGTGGTCACATTCACTTTCCAGAAACTCTCGTGACATGTCGAGGAATTTCTTGTTGTCGTCCACGAGAAGCAAGCGACTGAGCCTCATCGTTGTTCTGTCCTGGAGTTCCGTGTATACAGGCATATGACTCAATTTCCATAAGGGCGAATTTCGGTCATAGGCTAACATATTTAGGGGGTGGGGGGAATAGGGTACTTCCCTACCTCTGGGATCACTCCGTCGGGGGCGGGGCGATCCGGGGTAGCCGACCTGCGGGCAGACTCTACGAGGGCCGGTAGCGGAGGGCGGGCCTGCGGCAAACTTCGCGGTGGCGGGAGCAGACGCGGGTCGCGCCTGCTCGCCAGCCGCTACGGGAGGTGCGGCGAGTCGTCAGGCTCGATGATGCCCTGCGCAATCGCGAACCGAACCAGCCCCGTTACATCCCGGATGTTGAGCTTCTC
>DRKO01000184.1 GCA_011051745.1 Chloroflexota bacterium
GCGCCTTGAAAACCAGCGGCAGGATCAACTGGGCGCTGGGGCCGATTGGCTCAAAAAGAAGCCGCTCAAACGGCGGCAGGTTCTGGTCGGTGCTACGCAGGACGGTGACTCGTTGCTCGTTGAGCACAATCCGAAGGGTTGGCAACCTGCTGAGCGTTAGCTCCGGCTCTTCCGGTGTATCCCAGATGGCCGTCCCGTACTCCATCAGGCGGGCGAGCGTGTTCTCTTCCGGTTCCCATATGAAGAACGTGCACCAGTCGGCGCTCGCCGTGTCCAGCAGCAGACGCGCGGCCTGCCGTATCCGCTTCCGCCACGCCTCTGAGTCGGGTTGCCGGAGCAGCGAGGCGACGGCCAGGGCTATGCGCTGGCTCTGCCCGATCTCGCCGGGCGTGAGCGGGCGTTCCTCTCCCAGCCCGATGAGTTGCGCCAGACCGACCATCTGGCCGCTCGTCTGGAGGGGCAGGGTCAGCAGACGCTTGCAGGTGCGTTCGCTCAGGCAGGGGAAATCCGACGTGTCATCCGGCTGGCTGATGGCAAGCGGCCTGCCGGTGGAGAGCAGGTACTGGTAGGCCGGGTAGTCTTCGAGGGCGATTCGCATCCTCTCTTCGGGCGGCCAGATCGCCGAGCGGGCCTCGGCCAGCCGGTATGTCTGGTTGTTCTCAGCGTCCCAGGTGGAGATGATGCACCAGTGGGTATCCAGAGCACGCATCATGTGGCGGGCGATGGCGTCCAGCACGCGCCCCAGGTCCAGAGAAGAGGAGACGGCGTTGGCGGACTCGACCAGCAGCCTGAGCTCCCGCGTGCGGTCGAGTGCCTGCTGATAGAGCCGCGCGTTCTCGATTGCAATCGCCGCATAGCCCGCCAGCCCGGCCAGCATGTCCTGATCGCGGCGGGTGAACCCCTCCTGATCCACCTTGTTGAGGACGCCCAGCACCCCGATCGTCTTCCCTTTGGCGATCAGGGGCACGTAGACCAGCGAAGTGATGTCCGTATCGAAGCCTTCAAGGGCATCAGGCGAATCGCCGGGGTTGATCAGCACCGGTTCCCCGTGAGCCATGACGTGGTGCGCCAGCGGGTCGTCCGAGGGCTGCATCAGGACGTGGGCCTTCGGGTCTCCCACGCCCCGCATGGCCCGCGTCGTTAACTGTTCGGCGTCATCGTCGGGGAGGAGGATCATCCCCCCTGAGGCGTGCGCCAGCGTGATGGCAGCGTCCACTATCTGCGTGAGCAGTTCGGACAGATCGAGGATTGCGCTAAAAGACTTACCCAGATTGTACAACAGACTCAGCTCGGCCAGACGTTGCTCAGAGCCGGAGACTTGCCCCATACCTGCTCCCTATCTCTCCCTCTTCACTCAAGCGCCGGACACCCCGCCGTATGCAGTGGGGGAAACGGCCAGGCCTGTGGAGCCCGGAGCACGGAAGCGCTTTTCGAGTGAACGGGCAGAACCGAATCGCTCAAACTCCCTCTGCCTGTGGAGGGCTTCTGCCTGTAATGAGAGCCGGAATTCGCGGGTTCTGCCATTCTGTTGATGATTATAGTCGGAGTTGTAAGATGTGCCAGCCTCTTCACTCCGGGGGTGCGGGCGGGTATGTACCCTCGCGTTTTTCCGGCCTGAGTGCGTCCCGGCCTGCCGACTCCCCGTCTCCGGTCTGTGCGCAGGACGGGCAACATGGCGGCGCGGAAAACTTGGACGGGGCCTTTTGAATGTGCTAGACTCGGCGTATGCGACGCATCAAAAAGAACGGCCTGGTGTTTTATCAGTTTGAGCGCCTGAACGGGGTCGGCGGCCTGCGGCATGGCGTCTTTACCCGTCTGGGAGGGGTGAGCAAGCCCCCCTTTGATTCGCTGAACGTCGGCTCCACTGTCGGCGACGATCCGGCCAGCGTGCTGACCAACCGCCGACGCATGGCGCAGGCCCTGAACGTCCGCGAGGCCGAAACGCGCACCACCTGGCAGGTGCACGGCGCGGAGGTGATCATCGCCCGCCGCGACGACCCGGAGGAGTGGCCGCCCCCGCAGGCGGACGCGATCGTCACGGCTGAGGTCGGGTTGCCGCTCGTGATGCGCTTCGCCGATTGCGTCCCTCTGGTGCTCTACGATCCGGCGCGGCGCGTGCTCGCCCTCGCTCATGCGGGCTGGCGCGGCACGGTGGCGGGCGTTGCTCCGGCGGTGGTGCGGGCCATGCAGGAGGCCTTCGGTTGCCGTCCGTCGGATATTATCGTCGGGATCGGCCCCTCCATCGGACCGGAGCGTTACGAGGTCGGCCCGGAGGTGGCGGCCCGTGTCCGGGCCGTTTTCGGTGACGAAGCGGGGCTGATCGAGCGCCCCGCCGGGAACGGCAGCCGCCCCCACCTGAACCTGTGGGAGGCGAACCGGCGTGCCCTTCAGCGGGTGGGCGTCCGGCAGATCGAGGTCGCCGGGATATGCACCGCCTCGAACACCCGTGAATTTTACTCGCATCGTGCCGAGAATGGGCGTACCGGACGCTTTGGCCTGCTGGCCGTTCTGGAGGACGTGTAACAGATATGAGCATCTCTCCGGCAGCGATCAACGAGCGTATCGCTCACGTTCGAGAGCGGATCGCGGAGGCCGCCCGGCGCGGCGGGCGCGATCCGTCCGATGTCCTCCTTGTGGCTGTCACCAAGACGCACGGCCTGCCGGTGATCGAGGCTGCCTGCCGGGCCGGTTTGCGACATTTTGGCGAGAACCGCGTAGAAGAAGCCAGAGACAAGATCGCAGAGGCGCGTGTTCGCCTGCCCCCTGATGTTACGTGGCACATGGTCGGGCACATCCAGAGCCGCAAGACGGCGAGCGTGGCCGCCCTCTTCGAGTGGGTGCATTCGATTGACCGCCTGAAGATCGCCCGCCGCCTGAGCCACGCCGCTGGCGAGGCAGGTCGCTCTCTGGATGCGTTGCTGGAAGTGAACCTGAGCGGCGAAGAGACCAAGTACGGCTATGACCTTTCTCGCTGGCCCGACGATGAGTCACAGGCGGAGGGCTTCTTCAGCGAGGTGCAGGAGATGCTCGGCTTACCGGCGCTCCGTCTGCATGGCCTGATGACCGTCGCGCCCTTCACCGACGATCCGGAGACCGTGCGCCCCATCTTCCGGCGGATGCGCCTTCTGCGTGACGCGCTGCGGGAGCGTTTCCCGGCCCATCCCTGGCCTCATCTTTCAATGGGCATGAGCGCCGACTACGAGGTCGCCATCGAGGAGGGCGCGACGATCGTTCGTCTGGGCACGGCCCTTTTTGGCCCGCGCGAGTACGGCCCTCCGTTGCGATAGGGCATCCGGCGGGGTTTCAGAGTTACAGAAGTCATACAAGAGAGACCAGATAAATGAACCCTGTAGTAACCATTCTGTCCATCCTTAACGTCTTTTTGAACCTGTACGGCCTGCTGTTATTGCTGCGTGTCCTTGTCTCGTGGATGCGCCTTGACCCGTATACCAACCCTGTCGCCCGCTTCCTGTATGCCGTCACGGAGCCGGTCCTTGCGCCGATCCGGGCCGTCCTCCCGTCCACCGGAATGATTGATTTCAGCCCCCTGGTGGCAATGATCCTCATTTTTGCGCTCCAACGCTTGCTGGGTATACTGGCAACCATGTTGTAGGTTACCGGCCTGTCTCGTGGGCAGGGTGTCCCGCTACCGTCATTGGGAACCCGCCCTGTCGCCAGAGTCGTTTCTCCTCAGGGCACGGCGCGAGACACCGGCTGAACTTATCAGAAAGGTGTTATCAGGATGCCCAATCTGGAAGACTTCAATATCACAGACGCGGCCCGTGGCGCGGCTTTCACCGTGAAGGTGGTCCCCAGAGCCAGCCGGACCGAACTGGTCGGCATTCAGGAAGATGGAACCATCAAGATTCGCCTGATGGCTCCGCCGGTGAACGGTCAGGATGACGCGGAGCTGATCGCTTTCTTGGCCGACTTTCTGGGGGCCAGCCCGGATGATATTGAAATCGTCGCCGGAGTAGGGAGCCGGAAGAAGCTCGTCAGCGTGCTGAACGTCCGCGCCGAGGAGGTCGAGCGGATCATCCGCGCTGCTGTTCCCTCCGAGATTGTGAACGACGAGGACTGATCGAACGTCCTGTGCTCTTTACGCCGGAGGCGGCAGGCTCCGGTGGTTGACTCTGAGTCGGGGGCTTCTCCCCGGTGGGGGAGGCCGGGGAACTCGTTTCCCCGTGCGGAAGCCCCTGCGCAGGCAGGGAGAGCTTTGAATGGGGCGGCGGGGGAGATTGTTTGTGGCGCTGCTTGGGGCGGTGTCCCTGAGTGTGGCTTCCTGCCTGCCCCCTGAGACGCCCGTCCCTCTCCCAACGGCTGTGCCGACCTCGCCCCCCGCTGACGGTGGGGGCGAGACGCAGCCTTCCCCCCCGTCAACTCCTCTGATCGCGCCGACTGGTGAGCAGGCTACCCCTTCCTCTCCAGAGGCTGCCCCGACCTCCAATCCTTCCGCCCCCCTGCAACTGGCCGTAGACCTGCTGGCCGCCGAGCTGGGCATCTCGCCGGAGGGGATCGAGGTCATCAGTGCGCTTCCCGTCCAGTGGAACGATGCCAGCCTCGGTTGCCCGCAGCCCGATCAGGCCTACCCGCCCGTGATCACGCCCGGCTATCTGATCACCCTCTCCGTTGCCGGGGAGACGTACAACGTCCACACCGATCTGAGCGGTCTGGCGGTGGTGTGTGAGGCGGATCAGGACCCCATCGGATCGGGAACCGTCCCCGACCCGATCGTGGCCGAGTTCATCGCGCAGGCGCGGGCCGATCTGGCCCATCGCCTGAACGTCCCCGTTGATCAGGTGGTGCTGGTTCGCAGCGAGGCGGTGGACTGGCCCGATTCGAGTCTGGGGTGTGCTCAGCCGGGGGAGGAGGTTGTACAGGCCGTCACGGCTGGCTACCGGATCGTCCTGGCCGTCGGCGAGGCCTTCTACGAATACCACACCGATCAGCAGCGCATGATCCTGTGTGAGACCCCTCCCGGCTGACTGTCGCCGCTGTCTGCCATCCGCCTTTACAGCACGCCGGGCAGTTTGTGCCCGCTTGCCTGGCTGATCGTCCCCAGCGAGCGGTAGGCCGAGTCCCGTATCTCCGGGTGTTCGTCACGCAGTGCCGTATAAAGTGGCGTGACCCCTTCCGGCGCGGCCAGCGCTCCCAGCGTCTCGGCTGCCGCCAGACGTATCCGCTCGTCTCCCTCCTGCAGAGCCCGCACAAGCTGGCTGATTCCCGATGGGCCGGGGGCGACGCTCTCGTCGCGCTCGGCCAGCCAGTCTATCAGCCACCTGATCTCGGTCGGCTGTGGAGGACGGCGCGGGGCGTTGCCGTTGGGGCTGCGGAGTGCCTCCAGCGCGTTGGCTGCCGCTGCCCGCACGATCCACTGATCATCGCGCCGCTCGGCGTTCTCCAGCAGCTTGATGGCCCACTCCTCGTTCACGAGCTCCAGCCCGTAAATGGCCGCCCGTCGGGTGGCGGGGTCCTGCTCCTCAAGCGCCTCTCGCAGGATGTCGTGTCCTTCGCCCGCGATGTTGGTCGCCAGCATTTCGGCCACCGCCCGCCGCCCCAGTTCGCTGCCGGTGAGGAGCGTCTGGATCATATAATTCAGCGCGGTGCGGGTTCCCATCGCGCCCAGCGCCATCGCCGCTGCCGCCTCAACCGCCGGGTTTTCGTCGTTGAGCGCCTCCCCCAGCGCGATGACTGTCTCCGGATCGCCCAGTGCGCCCAGCCCCAGCGCGGCGAGTATTCGGATGCGCGGGTCCTGGCTTTTGAGGCCCTGCCGGAAAACGAACCCCACGTTCAGATCGCGTGAGGCGACCAGCGCCGCCATCGCCCGCTCGCGCGTGAGCGGGAACTGCACCGGAGCGAGCAGGAGCTGGGCCATCCGCTTAAAGGCTTCCCCGCGCCAGGGGGCCTTCAGGCTGGCGTCGGTTGCCCAGGCGGCCAGATAGAGCCAGTCCTCCTTCAGGATCGTGTTTCCTTCCCCCAGAAGGCGCTGGACGTAAGGCGTCACGTCCTGCATCTGCGACAGGAACGGCATCACAAGCGTGTTGAAGGATTCGCGGGCCAGCAATTCCTCGCGGAAGGGGGCCTCGCGCAGAGCCTCGGCGGCCAGATAAGCGCCGATCACCGGCTGGGTGAAGCTCAGCCGCTTGCCGGGGTGCTCGGTCAGGAGATGCGTCTCGTTCGTGATGGTGTAAATAAAGTCCGGCGTCCTGACGGTTCGCCCGCCGCTTTCCTCGCGGGCCTGATCCACCAGCCGCGTGAACTCCGCAATGGACAGCCCGATTGCCTCTTCTTCGGAGGAGAGGATCATCTCGGCGGCCTGCTCCAGTGCGCCCCGCAGTTCCGGGGCGGGGATGATGCGGTTTACATAAGCGCTGTACCAGCCCTGCCGCCCCTCGCCGGGGTCGTCCCCTGCGAAGGTGGCCCACAGCTTGAGCGTGGCGTCAAGCGGGCTGCGGGAGCGGTTGCCGCGTATCGCCAGCCGCACGAGGTCCGGCTCCGGCTCCAGCGCTGGCTCGCGGGGAGTCCCGCCGATCTCAGGCCAGGCTGCCGCCCACAGTCTGCCCAGTTCCGCGAACTCGCTCGCGCTCCAGGGCATCAGGAAAACGGGGGCCAGCCCGATCTCCTGTAGAGGCCGATAACCCCTCACCGGGCCTGCCACCACGAGCTTGTTGCCGGGGTAGGCCGTCATCAGAACCTGCAACCAGGCCGCTACCTGCCGCCGCCGCGCGGGGGGCAGTTCGTCCCACCC
>DRKO01000185.1 GCA_011051745.1 Chloroflexota bacterium
GGATCTCATCCTGAAACTCGCCGTACACGTTGAGGATCAGCATGTCCGCCCAGACGGTGAACAGGTCAAGCAGGGTGCGTCGGGGGCGCGGTTCAGCCGAAGGAACCAGCGTCGCTTCGGATGTCACCCCCTCGGCTTCCAGAAGTGCCGCCCGCCAAGCCTCATCACCCTGATCGTCGGGCTGTTCGGCGGGGACTTCGGAGGGCGGGACGCCCGCCAGCCGGGCGTGCAGTTCCGCGTCAACGGCACGGGGGGAGGCGTGCGCGGGCGCGGCGCTGTCCTGCCGGGCAGCCACTTCTCGATCCGGCGTATCGGGCGAGGGGGGCGAGGCCCCAAGCTTCTCCAACCCCCGGCGGGCGGCCTCATTGGCAGGATTGATGGTGAGCACATTTTCCAGGCAGATGATGCGCTCTTCGTCGGTCTCAACCACCGCGCTGAGCCAGAGCCAGGCCTGCTCGTGAAACTCATCCTGCCTGATGACCTGCATCAATTTCTGCCGGCCCGTCGCGCTGTCCCCCGCGCGAATAGCTGCCACGCCCTCCCGATACAGTCGCTCGAGCTCTGCCGCTGATGCCATCTCGTCTCCCAGCTCTCCAGTAGACCCGCCCCGTCAATGAAAAAGGCGCAGGTCTGCGAAAACCTGCGCCCATTATAGTACAGCTTTACAGGCTTAGAACAGCCCGATGATCTTGCCCGTCTCCGGGTCAATGTCAATGTCCATGAAGGCCGGGTGCGTTGCCAGACCGGGCATTGTGCTCATCTTGCCGATCAGGGGATAGATGAACCCTGCGCCAACGCTGGCCCGCACTTCACGCACCGGTATGGTGAAGCCCTTCGGAACGCCCTTCAGGGTCGGGTCGTGGCTCAGGCTGAGGTGTGTTTTAGCCATGCAGATCGGCAGGTTGCCGAACCCTGCTTCCTCGAACTTGGCGATCTGTTCCTCCGCCAGTGGCTCATAGGTGACGCCATCCGCCCCGTAGATCTGAGTGGCGATGGTCTCGATCTTCTTCTTGATGGGCCACTCCAGCGGGTAGAGGAACTGGAAGTTGCTGGGCTTCTCGCAGGCTGCGACGACTGCCTCAGCCAGAGCGGCGGCTCCCTTGCCGCCCTCGGCCCAGTGGTTGCTCACAACCGCATCCTCGGCGCCCTGTTCGACGGCGTACTGGCGAACCATCTCCAGCTCTGCCGGCGTGTCTGTGGCAAAGCTGTTGACCGCCACGACGACCGGAATGCCGAAGCGCAGGGCATTCTTGATGTGTGCCCCCAGGTTCCCCAGACCGGCCTCCAGAAGCTCGAGGTTCTCCTCAGTATAGGCTTTGTCGAGGGGCGCGCCGGGCGTGACCTTGGGGCCGCCACCGTGCATCTTGAGAGCACGCACCGTCGCCACCAGCACGACCGCGTTGGGGATCAGGCCGGAGTAGCGGCACTTGATATTGAAGAACTTCTCCATGCCGATGTCCGCACCGAAGCCGCTTTCGGTCACCACATAGTCGGCCACCTTGAGCGCGATCATGTCGGCGATGATCGAGGAGTTGCCGTGTGCGATGTTGGCGAAAGGCCCGGCGTGTACAAAGGCGGGTTGCCCTTCCAGAGTCTGCATCAGGTTGGGCATGATGGCGTCTTTGAGCAGAACGGTTGCCGCACCGGCAACGCCCAGCCGCTCCAGCGTGACAGGCTCGCCCTTCTTGTCCAGGGCGACAACCACGCGGCCAATGCGCTCACGCATATCCTTCAGGCTGGTGGTCAGGGCCAGGATCGCCATCAACTCGCTGGCAACGGAGATGTCATAGCCGGTCTTGCGGGGGAAGATCGGGCTGGGAGAGCCATCCTTCAGCTTATCATCGTTCAGGCCGATCATAATCTCGCGTAGCGAGCGGTCGCATACGTCCACGACGCGGTTCCACATGATCGTATCGGGATCAATGTCAATCCGGGTGACGCCGCGTCGCTGGAGAGCCTCATCGGACTGGCGGCTTTCATGATACATGCGGGTGTCCAGCGCAGCCGCCACAAGGTTGTGGGCCACCGAGATAGCATGAATATCGCCGGTCAGATGCAGGTTGAAGTCCTCCATCGGGATGATCTGGCTGTAGCCGCCTCCGGCAGCCCCACCCTTGATGTTGAAGGTTGGGCCCATGCTGGGCTGGCGAATGCAGGCCATCACGTTTTTGCCCAGAACAGAACCCAGAGCCTGCGTCAGGCCGATGGTGGTTGTCGTCTTACCCTCACCGAGAGGCGTCGGGGTGATGGCCGTCACATCAATGTATTTGCCCTGGGGGCGGTCGGCGAACTTCTCCAGCACGTCGAGGTGGACTTTGGCTTTGTACTTGCCGTAGAGGTCGAGATCGTCTTCGGTGAAGCCAAGCTTCGCGGCAATCTCAACAATGGGGCGAATATCTGCCGCCTGTGCAATTTCGATATCGCTAGGAACGCTCATTTGGTAACTCCTCAATTGGTAAAATCGGGATCAAAGAAAAGTTACTGAGTCCGCATCGCTGCCATTATGATAGCGGCTTTTCGGAGAGTTACATGCCGTCAGGTGTCACTAAGTAGACTGACAAGTGTCCCAAAAGCAAGCCCCCGGCGGGGCCCGCTCCATTCCCTCAGAAGCGGTACAATGGCGGGTCAAGAGAGACCGTTCCCCCCTTTTGGAAAGTCCGAATCGCCCCGTTGAAGAAGCTGCGAAGGGCGCTTACAATTAGTAAGCATTCTGAATAGAGAGCCCTGATGCAGGAGAGAACTTTTCATGGCTGCGCATCGGCCTGTGAGGCACATAATGTGCGTACTGGGAACGCTGCTGATCGGCGGGCTGACTGCCTGTAGCAGTCCACGCACCGCCGGAGAAGCGGCGTTGCAGACTTCCGGGCACGATCCGCAGAATCTGATCCTCGCCACAACCACAAGCACCTACGACTCCGGCCTGCTGGATTATATCCTACCACATTTCGAGGAAGAGACAGGCATCACGGTAGATGTTGTGGCAGTGGGGACGGGGCAGGCGCTGGCGATGGCCGCTCACGGCGATGCTGACGTGGTGCTGGTGCATGCTCGCCAGCGCGAGGAGGAGTTCATCGCTGAGGGACACGGCACGAGACGCTATGATGTGATGTACAATGATTTCGTGATCGTCGGCCCCCCGGACGATCCGGCTGGTATCAGGGGGCTGGAAAGCGCAGCCGAGGCGTTCCAGCGTATCGCCGATGCGAAGGCGACGTTTATCTCACGCGGAGATGACAGCGGCACGCACATCAAAGAGCGTATGATCTGGGCTCAGACAACGCTTACTGAAGAGGACTTCGATAGCGCATGGTATCTCGCTGCCGGGCAGAGTATGGGGGCGGTGCTCACGATGGCGGATGAGAGGCAGGCCTACACACTCAGCGACCGGGCGACCTATCTGGCGCACAGGGCTGATCCGGAGAGTGCGCCCTTCTCACTGGAGATCATGGTCGAAGGCGATCCGATCCTGTTCAACCCCTACAGCGTGATCCCCGTTAACCCGGAGCTACATCCCGGCGTCAACGCCGAAGGGGCACAGCGCTTTGTGGAGTGGCTTACGTCGCCGGGGACACAGGAACTGATCGCCTCCTACGAACGTTACGGACAACCGCTGTTCACACCCGCCTCGGAAGCCTGGAGAGCGGCTCACCCCGATGACGGGTCATAGGAGGCTGCCATCCAGACAGTCATTGACGCTCTGGAGAAGGCCCTGCGCCTGATTCTGGAGCTTGACCCTACCGTCATTGAGATCACGCTGCGCTCGCTACAGGTCACGCTGGCGGCACTGGCGATCAGCACCCTGATCGGAGTCCCGCTGGGCATATGGCTGGCGCTGGGGCGATTCCCTGCCCGGCGGCTGGTGCTCGCGCTGATCTATACGGGCATGGGGCTGCCGCCGGTTGTAGCAGGGCTGTTCGTGTATGTGCTCTTTTCACGCGCGGGGCCGTTCGGATCGCTGGGGTGGTTGTTCTCCATGCGGGCGATGATCGTCGCACAAACGATGCTCGCCACGCCGCTTATAGCCGGTATCACGATGGGCAGTATCACCAGCGTGGACCCCGACCTGCGCCCTCAGATGCACGCACTGGGGGCCACGCCCTGGCAGGCGGTGAGCACAATCGCGCTGGAAGCACGCTTTGGCATCCTGCTGAGCGTGATCGCGGGCTTCGGCGCGATCATCTCCGAGGTCGGCGCGGTGATGCTGGTAGGCGGCAACATCGAAGGGCGCACGCGTGTTCTGACCACCGCGATTGTGCTGGAGACGCGCCGCGGGCATTTCGCGCTGGCGCTGGCACTGGGCGTGATCCTGCTGGGGCTGTCGTTCGTGACAAACTCGATCATTATGCTGGGGCAGGGACGGGGACGCTGGCGACCGTGAGCGAAACAGTCTACGAGGTGCGGGATGTGCAGCAAACGTATGGAGGGCGCACGGTATTGCGCATCCCGCATCTGGAAGTCCGGCAGGGTGAAGTCCTGAGTGTGCTGGGGCCAAGCGGAGCGGGGAAAAGCACGTTACTGCGGCTGCTGGCCTTACTGGAAGCCCCCGCGCGCGGGCAGGTGCGTTTTCACACCGGCGCACGCTGGGTGACACATGACACCGCTGCCGTGGACGACCGCCGCCAGATCACGATGGTTTTCCAGCGTCCGGTGCTGCTCTCGCGCAGCGTGCAGGCCAACGTCCGGTACGGGCTGCGCGTGCGCGGGGAACGTGACGCCCACGCACGGGTGGAGGCTGTGCTGCGGCGGGTGTCGCTGGATAGGCTGGCGCAGGCACACGTCCGCACGCTTTCCGGCGGGGAGGCACAGCGGGTGGCGCTGGCGCGGGCGCTGGTGCTGGAGCCGCGTGTGTTGCTGCTCGATGAGCCGACCGCCAACCTTGACCCGGCCAATGTGGGCCTGATCGAGACGCTGATCCGGGAGCAGCACGCGCAGTCCGGCACGACGATTGTACTGGTCACGCACAGCATCTTTCAGGCGCGACGGCTGGCGACGCGCGTCGCCCTGCTGATTGATGGTGAACTGGTAGAAGTCGCGCCAGCACCCCGGTTTTTCGACGCGCCGCAGGACGCCCGTACGGAGGCGTTCCTCTCCGGTGAATTTGTCTTCTGATCCTGAAGAGCGGAGGAAACCGCCGGGCTTGTCGCAGAGGAATGAGCGCCATACAATCAGCCCGCTTGGCATTTTCACAGGGCAGGGTGAGTCAGGTCTATGACAAAGGTTACGCCGGTTCGACGCCAGTATCTCGACATCAAAAAGCAATTCCCTGATGCGATCGTGTTCTTCCGCCTGGGCGACTTTTACGAGACGTTCGACGAGGACGCCGAGATCGTCGCTCGCGAGCTGGACATCGTTCTGACCAGCCGCAACGTTGCCAAGAACCAGCGCGTACCGATGGCGGGTGTTCCTCATCACGCGGCGGAGAACTATATCGCACGCCTGATCGAGAAAGGCTACCACGTCGCGATCTGCGATCAGGTGGGCGATGAGCCGGTGCAGGGACTCATGCCGCGCGAGGTGGTGCGGGTGGTGACACCCGGAACAATCACCGAGCCCTCGCTGTTGCCGGAGAAGTCAAACAATTACCTGCTCGCCATCACGCCCGTGTATCGGGAGGGGACGACCCGCCCGACGGGTGTGGGGGTTGCTTACGCGGATATCTCAACGGGCGAATTCGCCACTACCCAGTTTACCGAGGGCGATGTTCTGGGCCTGATGCAGCAGGAAGTGGCACGCCTCGCCCCCCGTGAGTGCCTCCTGCCCCAGAGCATCGTGGAAGCGGGAACGCTTCCTCTGGGTGATGAAGGTGTCCATGTTACGCCGCTTCCAGACTGGCGCTTCGACCCCGATACGGCAGCCCGAACGCTTGAGGAGCATTTCGCTGTCAGCAGCCTCGCTGCTTTTGAACTGGACGGCCTGCCGCTTGCGACCAGCGCTGCCGGTGCGCTGCTTTCTTACCTTCAGGACACCCAGCGGGGGTCTCTGGAGCAGCTTAAGTCGCTCGCGACGTACTCCACGCATGACTACATGGTGCTCGACGCACCCACGCGCCGCAACCTTGAGATCACGGAGACGATCCGGGGCAGCCGGGCGCGGGGCTCGTTGCTGGGCATTCTGGACTGCACGGTCACGCCGATGGGCGGGCGATTGCTGCGGCGCTGGCTCAGCCGCCCCCTGCTGGACGCGGAACGGCTGGAGCGGCGGCTGGATACTGTCGAGGCGCTGTACGTAGACGGCATCCTGCGGGCCCAGGTCCGTGAGGCGCTGCGCGGGATAGGAGACCTGGAGCGGCTGACCAACCGGGTCGTGACCGGATCGGCAGGGCCACGTGAGCTAAACAGCCTGAAAGAGACGCTGCAGAGCATCCCCGCCCTGCGGGGATACCTGATCGGGCAGAGCCAGACGTTACGCGATCTGGCACACAGGCTCGATCCGGTCGAGGCGGTCAGCGACCTGATCGAACGGGCCCTGAACGATGACCCGCCCGCGACGCTGAACACCGTTGGCGTGATCCGGGCCGGGTTCTCCCCTGAACTGGACGCCATCGTCGCGGCCAGCGCCGATGCGCGAGAGTATATCAGCAGCCTGGAGGCCGTTGAGCGCGAACGCACCGGCATTAAGACGCTCAAGGTCGGCTATAACAAGGTCTTCGGCTACTACATCGAGGTGACAAAGGCCAACAGCCACCTTGTGCCGGAAGAGTACATCCGCAAGCAGACACTGGTCAACGCCGAGCGGTACATCACGCCAGAGATGAAAGAGGTCGAGGTCAGGCTGCTGAACGCGGAGGAGGAGATACACAGCCTCGAGGTGCAGATTTATCGCGAGGTGCTGCGCGAAGTTGCCACGTACAGCGAGGCGTTGCTACAGACAGCCCGCGCCCTGGCCCGGCTGGATGTGTGCGCGGCGCTGGCCGAAGTCGCCGCACGGTACGGATACGTCCGCCCTGCCCTGAGCAACGAGGACGTGCTGGAAATCCGGGGAGGACGCCACCCGGTAGTTGAGCAACTGCTGGAGGGCGGGCGCTTTGTGCCCAACGACACGACATTTGCCAACGGTAAGCGGATACACATCATCACCGGGCCGAACATGTCCGGCAAGAGCACCTACCTGCGTCAGGTGGCCCTGATCGTGCTGCTGGCGCAGATCGGGAGCTTTGTCCCGGCTGATGAGGCACACATCGGGCTGGTGGACCGCATCTTCACCCGCATCGGTGCGCAGGATGAGATCTACGCCGGGCAGAGCACCTTCATGGTGGAGATGATCGAAACGGCCCTGATCCTGCGCCAGAGTACGCGGCGCAGCCTGATCATTCTGGATGAGATCGGGCGCGGAACCAGCACCTACGACGGGCTGGCTATTGCCCGCGCCGTGATAGAGTACCTGCACAACCACCCTCGCATGGGCGGCAAGACGCTTTTCGCAACCCACTACCACGAACTGACCGAGCTGGAGAACATCCTGCCCGGCGTGGTGAACTACAACGTGGCCGTTGCAGAGCAGGGCGACCAGATCGCCTTTCTGCACACCATTGTGCGGGGCAAGGCCGATAAGAGCTACGGCATCCATGTGGCGCAACTGGCCGGTGTGCCTCAGGCCGTGGTGCAGCGTGCCGCCGAGATTCTGGAGGAGCTGGAGAGCCAGCACAACGTATGGGCCGTGACCGACCCTCGAAGGCAGGAAGTCATTCAGCTTTCCTTCCTGCAGGAAGGCCCTCACCCCGTGATCGAGGAGCTGCGCAGCCTGAACATCGAGGAGATGTCCCCCATTGACGCCATCACCCGCCTGTACGAGCTTCAGCGGCGGGCAATGGAGGACGACTCCAGATAGGCAGGCGGAGCCCACGTTCCCTCGTGCTGCCCCGTGCGTTCCAATCCCGCCCCCCCGACGGACTAGAACACACGTTCCAGCCTCATTATAGCACGGAGTGAGGACGTGTCAATTGATCATTTGATCAAGTGGCTGTCAGGATTTTCAAACTAATGGCCGGTGGGCAGATATCGGCTGCTGGCTTTATGAATCTTA
>DRKO01000186.1 GCA_011051745.1 Chloroflexota bacterium
GCCGTCAACGTCGTCTTCCCGTGATCGATGTGCCCGATCGTCCCTACATTGACGTGGGGCTTCGTGCGCTCGTATACCCCCTTAGACATACCTGATTTATCCTCCTCACAGCAAGAAACTGTGCCCTCTATATGGGCTCATTGACTGAAAACAAAAAATAAGATGCACATACAGGCTAAGAGCCCACGATGGGACTTGAACCCATGACCCCGTTCTTACCAAGAACGTGCTCTACCGTCTGAGCTACGTGGGCAGGCAGTTGTTAGCAGATTCGAGAAGTGGTGGAGATGAGGGGATTCGAACCCCTGACCCCCGCCTTGCAAAGGCGGTGCTCTCCCGCTGAGCTACATCCCCACGCAAACGGAGTTATGGCTAACAACCAGTGGGCCGGGCAGGACTCGAACCTGCGAAGGCTTCCGCCAGCGGATTTACAGTCCGCCCCCTTTGCCGCTCGGGACACCGACCCATCAGTAGCCCGTTGAGCCAAGCCGACGATGGGACTTGAACCCATAACCTAGCGCTTACAAGGCGCTTGCTCTGCCGATTGAGCTACGTCGGCACTGTTGAAATTATAACATGTGCCTGTGCTTCGCTCAACATATAGCCGGATCATCCGGTCGGGCTTTCAACAGCGCGCGGATAATACCCCAGAGAGGGATGATCGTCAACCTCTCCAGCGCCTTTTACCGGACACCGGAAACTGGTTCGACAACTGTTTCCCCCTGCGATAAGCTATCAAAGCCGACTCGCAAAGCAAGAAGCCATTTTCGAGGGAGGTAAGCACATTTTCCCGCCTGTGCCCCGAACAGAATCATCACCCGCCCACCCTCGCCCCGCAAAGCGGAGCAACGCCCGGTGGGTGTTGCTCCTGATGACGCTGGTGCTCCTGCTGGCCTTCGGGCTGCGCCTTCACCGGCTGGCCTATGATTCGGTCTGGTGGGATGAGGGATTTTCGATCTGGATGGCACGGATGCCGATCCGGCAGATGCTGTTCGAGACGGCCAACGATGCCCATCCTCCCCTCTCATACGCGGCGCTGCACGTCTGGCGTGCACTGGTCGGCGATGAGGAATTCTCTCTCCGGGTGCTCTCAGTGTTCTGCGGGCTCCTGACGGTCGCCGTTGGCTACCGGATCGGGCAGGAAGTCGGAGGGAAACGGGCCGGGCTGGCGGGGGCACTGCTGGTAGCAGTTGCCAGGCTGCCGGTGTGGTGGTCACAGGAAGTCCGAATGTATGCTCCGGCAACGCTGTTCTCCGCGCTGGCGCTGTGGTCGGCACTGCGTCTGTTCGCGAGCAAGCGCAGGTCGTGGCTCTGGGCGACGATGCTGGCGCTCAGTCTGGGCGCGGGCCTCCTGACGCTATACCTGTTTACCGGGGTGGTGCTGGCCCTTAATCTGGCTTTTGTGTACGCCTTCTGGAACTCGCGGCAACGCTGGCGACTGGCGACCGTCTGGGTGGCCGCTCAGGCGGGCGGTCTGGCCCTGTTCGTGCCCTGGGCGATCTATGCCCTGCCCTACCTTCCAAGCTGGGCCGCGCCCCAGGCTCCCGTCGGTTTCCAGCATGTAGTGAAGCTCTACCTGAGCACGATCTTTCTGGGCATCGCCACCAGCATCGAGCGATTCCTGCCGTTCCTCATCCTCGCCCTCGTCATTCTGACCGGTGCAATGCTCGTCACCTTCATCGGATCACGCGGCACAAGACGCACTGGCTGGGTGACGCTCATGATCGGGACGCTGCTCCCGCCGGTGGTGGTCTATCTACTCTCCCTGCCGCGCGGACACTTCAACTATCCTACTCCCTCGCCGCGCTACTTCCTGCTGCTCTCCACGCCGGTGTACATCCTGCTGGGCTGGGGGATCGTCATGCTCAACCGATGGCGGCGCTGGATCGGGACAGCGGCGCTGGCCCTCCTGATCGGTCTGGGTGGCTGGAGCCTGACGAACTACTACAGCGGGCTGCGTCTGACGGATGATTACATCTCGCTGGCCGCCACGCTGGAGGCGCTTCGCCAGCCCAACGACGCCGTGATCCTGAACAACGATACCGACTGGCCGATCTTCGCCTATCACTACCCCTATCCCTTCGAGCGGCACATCAGCAAGACCCAGCGGATCGCGGATGATCCATATGCGGCGTATCTGCTCAGCCCGTACCGCCAGAACAACGATGGCGTGTGGCTGGTGCAGACCCGTTACGCCGAGGTCACCGATCCCGATAATCGGCTGGGAAACTGGCTGCAACAGCGTTCCTGGAACTGGCGACGCTACGTCTTCCCGGAAGCGCAACTGTGGTTTTACGCCATGAATCCGGAGCGCGGCGACCCCGCCACCGTTGATCTGATGGTGGAACACCCCACCGCGTTTGTCCCCCTTGAGGCTCCGATCGCCGACGGCGTCCGGCTGACGGGCTTCACACAGGTGCTCCCGGAAGTGTACGCAGGCGATCTGCTGGTCGTCGGGCTGGGATGGCGCATAGAGGGCGCGAGAGGAGAGGAATGGCCCATCGCCCTTCAACTCATCGGGGCCGACGGGACCGAGATCGCCTCGACGCTCGCGCCGCTCAGAGGGCGAGGAGACGGCGAACGCTTCCAGCCGGTTGAGCTGTTTATCCCGCCCGATACGCCTTCAGGGCAAGCCCGGATCGTGTTTGTGGCGGGGGAGACATGGCAGCCACTCGGCGCGATCCGCATCCGCGCCCGCCGCGAGGAGCCTTCGGAAGCGGCGGAGATACCGGCCAGCGCCACGCCGGTCAACGTCCGGTTTGGTGATTCGATTGTGTTGCTGGCTGCCGACCTGCCGGAGCAGACCACGTGGCGACCCGGAGAGGAAATCCCGCTGACGCTCTACTGGGGGGCAGAGGGCGTGATCCCGGAGCGGTATAAAGTATTCGTCCATCTCTCCGGGGAAGCCTATAATCCAGCCACGAATAACACCGTCTGGGGGCAGCAGGATCAGGAGCCGAACGGCGGGGCCACGCCGACCACCACCTGGCGACCCGGCCTCCTGATCGCCGACGATTACCTGATCCCGATCCGGGAGGACGCACCTCCGGGGCAATACACGATTCAGGTGGGGCTGTACCTCCCCCTCGATGGGCGGCGTCTCCCTGTGTCGGATGCCAGCGGCGAGCCTCTGGGCGACTCGCTGACTTTGCTGGAGGTGGAGATCGCCGATCGGTGACCCCTGCGCCGGAGTTTGCACGATCGGGATCGCCCCGCGTATCCAAAAGGAGGGTGAGGATGGCAACGCTCGAAGAACAGCTCAAAGAGATATTTACCGCCAAGAACCTGACTCTTGCGACGGCTGAAAGCTGTACCGGCGGCCTGCTCTCGGCCCGTATCACGGACGTGTCGGGCAGCTCCGCCTACTTCCTCGGCGGGGTTGTGAGCTACGCCAATTCTGCCAAAGAAGCGTTGCTCGGTGTGGAGCACGAGTTGCTGATGACGCATGGCGCGGTGAGCGCTGCGGTCGCGAGGCAGATGGCACACGGTGCGCGTGAGCGGCTGGGTGCGGACGTGGGGATCAGCGTCACCGGCATCGCCGGGCCGACGGGCGGCACGCCAGAGAAACCGGTCGGGCTGGTATGGATCGGGCTGAGCGATGCAGAAGGCGAGCAGGCCGCCCGGTTCCAGTGGGCCTACGACCGGGCAGGCAACCGTGAGCACTCCGTCGAAGCTGCCCTGCGAATGCTGATCGAGTGGGGAAAGGTCGCCACCCCGCGATGATGTCCGCCACCCCGACAGAGGTCGAAGTCCGCGTTGCGCCGGACGGGACGTTGAGGCCGCTCCGCTTCTCGTGGCGTGGAAGGATGCTGCGCGTGGTGGGCGTGGGCCGCTCCTGGTCGGACGAGGAGGGCGATCACTGGCTGGTGATGACCGCGCCGCCGGAGCGTATCTTTGAGCTCCGGCACACACCGGAGGGAACGTGGCAC
>DRKO01000187.1 GCA_011051745.1 Chloroflexota bacterium
AAACCGATCGGCATCGTTGATCAGAGCGGCGCATTCACCCCCCTGTTGCCTGAATATGAGGGGCGGTTTGTCGCCTTCCCGGACGAGGCTTCGGGGCGCGCCGCCGTCGAGGCCGAAGAGATCGGGGTCTTGCTCGTCATTCCGGCGGATTATCTGGAGAGTGGCAACGTCACCATCATCAGCCGCGAGAGCGGGTTTGGCGTGCAAATTCTGGAAGACACCGATGAGGTGAAGAACTTCTTTGTTGATCATCTCCTCCGTGACAGCGTGGACCCTGCACTGCGGGAGCGCGTCCTTAACCCCCTCGCCGACACGACGGTGGTCACTCTGACCGCAGGAGAAGAGGCGGCAGGCGAGGGCGGCCCGTTGAACTTCCTGTTCAACTTCTTTGTGCCTTACTTTCTGGGTATCCTGCTGGTGGTCACGATCTTCACCTCTTCGGGATACCTGTTGCGCAGCGTCTCCGATGAGAAAATCAGCCGCGTGATCGAGATCGTCCTCTCCTCCGTGACGGCAACCGAACTGCTGACCGGGAAGGTGCTGGGGCTGGGCGCGGTCGGTCTGACTCAGGTCGCCGTATGGCTGATCTCCGCCGCCGCGTTGAGCGGCGGGGCGCTGACCCTGTTCGGAGTGGCGGTTGCGCTGCTGACACGCCCTTCCGTCTTCATCCTGAGCGTGATCTACTATATTCTTGGCTTCCTGCTCTACGCCGTCCTGATGGGATCGGCTGGCTCGCTGGGAACCACCCAGCAGGAGGCCCAGCAGATCGCGGGGATATTCTCATTCGCCGCCGCCATGCCGATGATGATCGTCGGGTTTATCTTCGCCAACCCCAACGCGACCATCGCCAGGGTGCTTTCCTGGTTCCCGCTGACCGCGCCCACGATGATGATGCTCCGCCTGACACTGGGCGATGTCCTGCTGGTGGATATTGTGGGGAGCATTGCCGTCTGCCTGATCAGCATTCCCTTTGTGCTCTGGATAGGGGCGAAAGTTTTCCGGCTGGGGCTGTTGATGTATGGCAAGCGGCCCGGTCCCCGCGAGATCGTCCGGTTGCTGCGTCAGGCATGAGGGCGACCATATGAATGCGTCAGAGCGGGAATCGCCCCTCCCGCTCAGGTTGACAAAGTGATCCAATCCCCTATAATGGGAACGTCTTTTCAGCCTTAGAGGAGGATAAAATGGACTTTACCCGTGCGTTAACATTCCCTTTCGACGATGAGGAATGGCTCCAGAAACTCGGTCTGGGTGTTCTCATCCAGTTTATTCCCATCATTGGTAGTTTCGCACTCCAGGGATGGGCGTTTGAGTTGGCAAAGCGTGTCCGAAACAACGACCCTGCTCCTTTGCCGGACTGGAGCGACTTTGGGGGGAAGATTGGCAAAGGGTTCATGTTGTGGCTGGGTTCGCTGATTTATCAGCTTCCGACGGTGCTCTTCGCCTGTGTGGTGGCTTTTGCCATGTTCCTGCCCGCTATGGGGGGGGATAGCGAAGAAGCAATGGCTGCGCTGGGCGGGCTGGCGACGATTATCGCTATCTGCTGCTCCTGCGTGATCGTGCTCTACGCCATCGCGGCCTCCGTCGTCTACGCAGGCGGCGTTGTCCGCTATCTGGACACGGAAGAGTTCAGCACGCTCCTCCAGTTCGGCGACAACTTCGCGCTGGTTCGCGAGAACATCGGCGACTTCGGTATGTTTCTGCTCTACCTGATCGGCGCCGGGCTGGTCGCCGGTGTCGTTTCCAGCATCACGCTGGGGTTGGCGGGCCTGCTCTATGGGCCTTTCTTCGCCTACTTCGGTGGTCACCTTCTGGGGCAGCTTGCCATCAAGGTCTCTGGCAGCATGGCAGCCCCTGCCGTCTGAACCATCTATCCACCGGACAGACCGGAACAGATAAGGAGCGCGTCCCCGTGAGAAGGACGCGCTCCTTAATTTATGCCACTCCGCGAAGAGATACTCTCAGAGAGACTCGCGGACTTTGTTGAGTATCCCCTCCAGTTGATCAATATCCACCGGTTTAACCAGATAGTCCATCGCTCCCGCCTCGCGGGCCTTCTGCATAATGCCCGGATCGTCCTCTGCCGTGACGAAAACAACCGACGTTCCCTGAGCGATCGGATCGCGCTTGATGTACCGGCAGACCTCCATCCCGTCCACACCGGGCATATTCAGATCAAGCAGGATCAGAGCAGGGGGGCGGCGGTAGATGGCCTGTAGAGCGCTCCGGGGGCCGTGAACGATCTGAGTATCCCAGTCAAACAGGCTGACCATATCGGCCAGCGTCTGAGCCATATCTTTATCGTCGTCAACGATCAACACGTAAGAAGACATAAGCGCCCCGTCCTGAGTTTTCACTCTCCGATCATGTTCCCATTATATACGCTGAATGGCGTTCGGGTGAATAACAACTTCGGATCAGTCACTCCACCGCCAGGCCGGGCTTTCGTAAAAATCCCCGCTCCAGTCGGGCAGCCCGCTCAGCGCTTCATACGCCGGGCGCACGAGGGTATCCGGCCAGACAGGGAGCGTGATGGACCACCAGTACTCCTCGTCCTCCGGCGTCCAGTATGGATCGGGGATGTAGATCGTGGTCATGATCCCGATCCAGGGTTGCCAGTTCAGGCGGGCCCACCAGTACGCTCCGGCCAGATACTCCGCCTGCTGCTCTTCGCTCACGCGGAACCAGCTATAGGCCGGATGAACCGGGTCGGTCGTCCAGCCCATCTCCAGCACGGCGATTTGCTTGTGCCCGTCGCCGTACTCAACCATGACGCGGCGGATGTCCTCAACGTGCCGGAAGGCGTTCCAGCGATGGCCGCCGTAGGCCGGCGTGCTGGCCGCCTCCTCCGGCGAGACCTGCGGCGGTGCGGCATAGCCGGGCGCGTTCACGCCGAGCATGTCGAAGTACTCCGCCGCGCCCGCCTCGTACATCCCCCGGATAAACTCCTCGTCCGGGATCGCCTCCGGCAGGCCGGTTCCGGTCGGCGCAGGCCCGGCGGAGATCACGATCGCGTCCGGATCGGCGTTCTTGATCCCCCGGTAGCAGTGGGCGAGCAGGCGCGTGTATTCAGCCGGATCGGGGGGCTGGCCGCCCCACTCACGCGCCAAGTTCGGCTCGTTCCACACCTGATAGGCCTGAATGCGCCCCCGATAGCGGTCGGCGACGGCGAAGCAGAAATCCTCAAAGTCCTGAAAGTCGGCAGGCGGCGCATTCTCCAGAGGGATCGCCCCCCCGTCGGCCTGACTCCAGAAGGGCTGATGATCCAGCCGGACGAGCAGAAACAGCCCCCGTTCCTCGGCATCTTCTACGATCCGATCGGCCCGCCACCAGTCATAATCTCCCTTGACGTGGGTTTCTATCTCCCGCCAGGGGAAAATCTGCTTGATCCAGCGGAACCCCATGCCCTGCACCAGGTCCAGATCGCGCTGGGCGATCTGCTCGTTCCACCAGAGCGAGGTATGGACGGCAGGCGCGGGGGAGGGGACCAGTTGGATAACCTCCGGTTCCGGCTCCGGCGTCGGGTCTTCAAGCGGCGCGGGCCTGCCGGTGGGGATCGGGGGCCGGAGCAGCAGCAGAATCGCCACGATCAGGAGCAGCACCGCCGCGCGGCTCCACCCCCCTTGATCAGCGTGAGGCTCTGTGTCCTGTGTTTTCATGGGTCGCGATGCGTATTCCTTCCGGCAGGGACCTTCTAGGGGGGCTTGGGCATTGAGCGCACAGCGTCAAACGCCGGGCGCGGAGCGCCCTCCGGCGTCAGGATGCTGTACAGGGTGGTGTCGTCCTGCGGATTTCCACCCGCTTTGGGGGAGAAATCCAGATTAAACAGGATCGCCAGCCGCACAAAGCCCCAGTCGTGCATGAGCTGGAAAGCCTGCACGATGTTCGCCGCCTGATCCTCCAGCGAGTTGTCATAGGCGAACTCAAAGCCCTCACGCGGCTCACCCTGCATCCCTTCCACCGAGGCCCACCCGAACTCCGTCACGCATAGCGGCGTGTTCCGTCCGGCAGCGACGATCATATCGTGGTAACCGTTCAGGGTGGAGTAGAACGACCAGCTATGATGCGGGTTAAGGGGGTTGCCGTTGTCAAACGGGCCGATGAACACCGTCCCCGGCGGTGCGCCTCCGGCGAAGGCATCCTCTGCCGAGATATCCGGCGGCAGGTTGATGCCGTTGTGGTGCGCCCCGACGCAGTCCACATAGTCCAGCAGTCCGGCGTCAATCATCTGCTGCATGTACTGGAAGTCGTCTATCGCCAGCACACCGTCGTTAACGCCGGTTGGCGTCAGTGCGCCGCTGATCACGATCACACCGGGATCGATCTCGTGGATGGCGCTGGCCGTCGGGGCGAGCAAGTTCATGTAAGCGGCTGCGCTCAGCCCGCCCGCCGTGTACCATTCACGTTCAAGATTCTGCTCGTTCCAGATTTCGACGGCGTGGACGGCCCCCGGGTAGCGCCGGACGAGCTCCGAGACGTAATCAACGTAATGCTGCACATCATCAGGCGGCCCGGCCAGCCCTTCCGCCGTCACCGAGCGGGCCCAGTCCGGGGCATCCACAATGCTCACCAGCACCTTCAGGTTGCGTGCCGAGGTGGCAGCGAAGATCGCATCGAGCGCGTCCCAGTTGCGGGCTCCGGGCTGGGGCTCCAGGTCGGCCCAGCGAATCTGCTGCTTGACCCACCCCATCCCCAGTTGCTCAACCTGATCGAGCGTCTGCTCGGTGTTGATATGTATCTGCGCCTGAATGCCGTACCCGAAGGCGGTGTCCTGCCGGGGCGGAATAGTTGGCTCAGGGGCCGGGGTGCTGCCCGGAATCTCGACGCCCTCCGCGCCCTGGGGCTGGATCAGAGGTGTAGGCGTGGTCTGATCAACAGGGGGGATGGCCTGCTCGCTCTCTGGACGCGCGGCGGAATCCTGTGCCGCGCTGCGGCTCAATGCCCACCAGATGCCCAGAAACGTGCAGGCTCCGACCAGCAACACCACGCTGATCCAGATGATCGCCAGCACTCGGAGCTGCTTGGGTGTGAAGCGACCTGTACCGGATTGTGACACAGTTTCAATCCTCCTTGCTCGTTACCGGGCGAGTGTCAGGGCATCACGGCCCCTAGGGACGCGCAGGCCGGGCATGATCCATCCGGGCGGACGATAGCATATCCAGCCTGCGGGTCATCGTCGGCCCAGTACGTGTAATCCACGTTCCAGATGATCATCAGGCGTACATATCCCAGCCCGCGTGCGATCTGAGCGCCTTCCGCCAGCCAGGCAGCCTGATTGGCAACCGTGATACCGGAACCCCAGCTAAAGTTGCTCGGCAGCGGGCCGTAGCCCTCCGGGCTGACGTACCCGTATTCGGTCAGGCAGACCGGCAATGCCCCACCCATGCCGCCATAGTAAACGTCAATCGTCGGCAGGAAGTACCAGCTATAGTGTCCGCTCCCGGTAGGATGCCCGCTCGTGGCGGAGGGAGAGGTTGCCCCTGCGTTGTGGTGCACGCCGATGCAGTTAGCGTAGTTCGCCGCTCCGGCTGCCGCCAGCCCCCGGACGTAACGATCATCAGCCCAGACGTTCACGCCGTCATCCACACCGGTGGGGGCCAGCGCCCCGATGATGACCATCGTACCGGGGCTGGCCTGCTTGATTGCGTTAAAGGCCGGAGCCAGCATGTTGTTGACGTAGACGGTCGGGTCAATCTGGCCGGACGGCCACTCGCGGTTGAGGTTCATCTCGTTCCACACTTCGATTGCGTCCGGCTGGTAAGAAGCTACCTGTCCTATGAAGCTTGTGAACGCCGCGTAGTCTATGCTCTGCGGATAAAGCGGCCCCTTAACGCTCAGCAACACCTTGAAACCGGCTGCATGTCCGGCCCCGACGAACGCCCCCGCCGTCGCTGCGTCCGCATAAGGCCACACAACCTGAAACTTAACCCACGTCATTCCGGCCTGCCGCATATAGTCGGCGTGAGCAATGGCGTTCGGAACCTGCCCGCCAAGCTCAAACCCCCCGCCATCAGGCCCCGCCCCGCCGGCGGAAGGGGGTGGGGTGGCCGCCTGCGTGGGCGCGGGTGTGTCAGCCGGGGGAGGGCTGTCGCTATTTGACGTAACGATAGGTGGCGGCGTGGCCGTCTCTGTCTCCTCCGGCTCTGGCTCTCCGATGGCTACCCCCACCGCCCCCAGGTCTGAGACGCGCGCGCCCACCAGATCGGCCTCGACGGTGTAGTCGCCCGGCTCGTCCGCCTGCCAGACGAAGGGCGTTCCCAGCCCCGTCGTCTGATGAAGAAGGGCCCCGCTGCTGCCCGTCACCGTCCACTGCAACACCAGTTGAGCCGGAACGGAGGAAACGCTCCGCGCCTTGAACTCGGCGATGGCGGTCAACAGGCCGTTGTCGTTCCCGTCCGCCATCATGTCGTTAAGCACCATGCCGCCCACGTTAAAGGCCGCGGCCATGTCCATCCGCGCCCGCAGGGTGTTGGCGGTGATGATCCAGATGCGGCGCTGCCCGCCCTCGCCGTCCACCGTGTAGACATAAGCGCCGGTGTCCAGATCGGGCGTAACGTCGGTGACGTTCCCGTTCAGCGTGAACGTGAGCGACGTACCCGGTTCGTACGCCTCGGACGCCTCGCCTTCCAGAGTCACAACGCCAAGCGGGGCGATTGCCTCATCATAGCTGATCAGCCTCAGGCCGCCGTCCGTCTCCTCGACGCTCCGTGTTGAGAAGGCCACATGGAGCTTGTAGCGGCTGATCTCGCCCACCGCCCAGCCCAGCAGATTGGTGATCCCGCCGTTGAGCGCGTAGAAGGTCGGGTCGTCGCTACCGGAGATCACCACGATATCGGCCAGCCGTCCGATTGCCCGCCAGTCGTAGCCGCCTGTATCCCACGTCTCCGGCCCACCGTCGGGCGCAGGCAGCACGACGACCAGCAGCCGCTCGTATTCATCCAGCGCCCCCGCCAGATCGCTGATGAACTGGGTGAATGCCTCACGATCCGCCGGGTCAATGTCGCCGTAGTCTATCGCCACGCCGTTGTAACCATCCCCGACGACCAGCGAACGGATATCCTCGATGTGGAGCGCGACGCTGGCCGGGTTGTTGAGCAGGCTGCTCAGGGCGGCGCTATCCGTTGCCCGGAGCAACGGGATCACGGCGTAACCGCTGTTCATCTGCCACCCGCCCACCAGCGAGCCGGTCAGCGAGCCGTCCGGCTGCGCCGTCAGGCCGCTCGCAAAAACCAGATTCAGGTTGGAGGCCATCTCGGGGTCGAACGTCTGGCCGCTCTCCAGCGTGGTGCTGACCAGCGGGGCCAGCGGGCTTGTCTGGAAGATCGCCACGTTGTCGGGGAGTTCGGTTGTGCGGATCACCCCCTCGGCGGGGTCCACATGGCCCGGCACAAACACCCATTCACCGGCTTCCTCGTCCCACGTATACAGGTCAAGCGTCGAGTAGGACGAAACACCGGCAGGGAGCGCGATTGCGATCTCCGCCTCACCCTCGCCGCGTTGCTTGATGACATAGATCGGGCTTTGCAGTTCCAGATAGGACGGGAGCCTTTCCCGCGCGGTGGAGAAAGCCTTGTCTTCCCCCGCCAGGAAAGCCTGCTGGGCGACCGACTCAATGCGGATGCGGAGGTTACCCTCGCCCCTCCGGCTGACGCTGATCCCCGTCTCGTAGCTGATGGTCGGGTTTTTCTCGTTGAGCGCCTGATACTTCCCGCCCAGCCCGAAGATCAGTCCGGCCACGATCAGCGCCAGGATCGCCAGCCCACCCAGGCCGCCGCAACCGGCCAGTATCAGCCGCTTATCCGGCAGACGGCTTCCGCCCTCAGCGGGCTCTTCAGCGGCGGGCGTCTCGACGCCTTCCTCATCGGATGGTTCGACGCCTTTTGATCCCAGCGTGGGCTCCCCCGCCTCGGGGGATTCTTCTTCAACCGGCTTGCTGGCCGGTAATGTTTTGCGCTCCGCTCCCGTGTCCTCGTTCGACATAGGCTCCAAACCTCATCTTCAACAAACGTTCAGGGCATAACATTACCCAGTGTTACGCAGGCTGGGCAACTTCCGTCGGGGCGAACAATGGCATAACCGGCCATCGGATCATCGCCCCAGTAGGTGAAATCCACGTTCCAGACGATCATCAGGCGCACCAGACCGCTTTCCCGTGCCAGCGTGGCCGCCTCGGCCAGCCAGCGGGCCTGCTGGGCAACGGTTGTGCTGGCTGCCCAGCTAAAGCGATCCGGCACGGAGCCATATCCCTCGCCACTCAGGTAACCCAGCTCGGTAAAGCAGACCGGGCGGCCAAAGGTCCCTCCGTAAAGCTGGAGCATCCCGTTAAAGTACCAGCTATAGTGCTGGTAACCCGGATCGGCTGGATGACCGGTCATGACGGTGGGGGACGTTGCGCCGGAGTTGTAGTGTGCGCCCACGCAATCCATGTAGTTCGCCCCGCCTGCTTCGGCCATCTGCTGCAAAAACAGCCAGTCGTCGCAGCCGTACCCCTGCAACGAGCACCCGCCCTCGGCGTAGTACGCGCCGGTGGGGGCCGGAGCGCCTGAGATCACCATGATGTTCGGATTGACCTCTTTAATCGCGTTGTAGGCCGGGGCCAGCATCTCGCGCACATAGCGCCCCCCGTCTATCTGGCCGCGCGGCCATTCAAAATCCAGATTGGCCTCATTCCAGACCTCGATCGCGTCCGGCCCATAGTACGCCACACCGCGCAGGAATTCAAGATAAGTCTCAACGTCAATATCGGTCGGGTACTTAACCTGCCCCGGGATGCTGAGCAGGACTTTGAACCCCTCCGCCCGCCCCCGGCTGATCAGGTCCCACGCCACGCTGGCGTCCATGTCAGGGGCCCATGCGAGCTGGAACTTGACCCACGTCATTCCGGCCTGCCGCATGTATTCGGGGTGGTTGATCACATGGTTGACCTGCCCACCCAGCTCAAAGTTGCCCGGCGCGGATGGCGGGACGACCGGCGGCGGCATCCCTTCGGGGATGGCTGCATAGGTCGGGGCAGGCGCATCAGTCGGGATGTCGGGCGCACCCGCCACCACCGACTCCTGCGTGGGGACGATCCCCACTCCCTCCCCGCCGACGATGATGGCGACATCTCCCCGCCCGGAAGACGTGCCCGCCCCGATCAATTCCACGCTGATGACGAACTCCCCTTCCTCCTCCGGCGTCCACTCCAGAGGCGCATTCAGAGCAGTTGTCTCCTCGGCCAGAACCGTGCCACTCGCATCCCTCACCGTCCAGCGCAGCCTCAGCGCCTCATCCAGCGACGAGGGAAGCCCCCCTTTGAACTCGCTTACGGCGGTCAGGATATCCGCGCTGTTCCCTTCGGCCAGCAGGTCTTCGATCACGATGCCGCCCACGCCGTGCGCGGCCACCAGATCGAGCCTCCGGCGCAGGTCTGCGCCGGTCACCAGCCACACGCGGTGCTCGCCGTCTCCGCTGTACACACGGTAGCGGTACGCCCCGCTCCGGCTGTCCTGCCCCGGATCGAGCGCCTCGCCCCTCAGTTCAAAAGTCAGAGGGACGCCCGCCTCCGGGCTGAAAGGTGGCCCTCCGCTCTCCGGGCTGAGGTCGGCATGTCCCAGAGGGGCAAGGGCGTACTCAAAGGTGATGGGATACTGTCGTCCGGCCCATTCGTCCACGCTCAGGGAGGAGAAGGCCACATACAGCCTGCGGCGGCTGATCTGCCCGCTGGCCCATGTCAGGAACTCGTCGGCAGGCCCGCCGGGGATATAATCGCCGGGGTTGGCGGGCGGCGTCACGATCAGGATGTCGGCCACCCGTCCCAGACGTTGCCAGTCGTAGGGGGATGTGTCCCGGCCCTGGCCGCTTCCCTCCGGCGTGGGGAGGCGGATCGCCAGCAGCTTCTCGTCCGCCAGTTCTCCGGCCAGTTCCTCTACCAGCCGGTGGAAAGCCTCGCCATCTTCTGGGTCCACCTCGCCGTAATCAATCGCGAGTCCGGCGATCCCCTCTCTTTCAGTCAGAGCAACCAGCCCCTCGATGTGTCTCTGGCGGGCGGCACGGCTGTTGAGCATCCGGGAGAGGGCTTTTCGGTCGGGGTAACGCACGACGGGCAACACGGCGTAACTGCCGGGCGGCAGGCTTTCCAGAGCCAGGTCGCCGATCTCGAGTGAGCCGTCCGCCTGTCCTTCCGTTCCGGCCACAAACAGCGTGTTGAGCAGCGCGGCCTGCATCCCGTTGAGGGGCTGTCCCTCTTCCAGCACCGTCCCGATCAGGGGCGCAGCCGCGCCCGTGCGGAACAGCGCTACCGGCCCATCAACCGATTCCGCCCGGAAAGAGCCGTCCTCCCCCATCGAAACAGGGACAAAAACCCATTCTCCTGCTTCGGCGTCCCAGCGATAGAGGTCCAGCATACGGGCGTCGGCGGCCTCCCCCTCTGCTCTGATCACCAGCCGGACATCCCCCCGCGCCGAGATGCGGTAAAGCGGACTGGCCGGTTCGAGGTATGCAGGGAGCGCGTCGCGGGCAGCCTGCCACGTCGGGAGCGGATCGTCGCCCAGCGCGTCTTCGAGCGGGATCACTTCGACCCGCACACGGGCCGTGCCCCCGTCCGCCAGTTCAACGCTCAGGAGATCGTCAACCGGCAGGGCAGGGCGGCTTTCCGAGAGGCGGATGCCCCGCCCGCCCAGCGCGAGGGTCAGCCCCGCCGCCAGGATAATCAGCGCCCCGGCAGCCAGCCCCGCGCGAACGGGACGCAGGCTGAAGAGTTCCCGCAGGCGGCTGAACCACACCGGCAACATGGATCGGTCGGGCTCCCTCTCAAAGGGGGCAGCGCTCCTCTCAGGGGATGATGATTCCCGGTCAGGGGAGGGGAAATCCGACGTAAGCGGGTCCTGAAGCATTGTCTCTCGGTCGTCCCCGGTCATAAATCTAAGGCCCCTTTCTCCGCCCGGATGCTTGCCGGAGGCCGCCCCTTTGCGGGGCAGCAGCCGGGAGGGGCGGAGCAGGGGCCAGCAGAGTCGTTATGGCTGTACGGCGTTCAGCGCATCGCAGGCCGGGCACGAGCCATCAGGGCGGATGATTGCATAGGCCCCCTGGGGGTCCGATCCGTAAGCCGTGATATCCACGCTGAAGACGATCATCAGGCGCACTTTGCCACTCTGGGAAGCGAGGACAGCCGCTTCCGCCAGCCAGGCGGCCTGCTCGGCGACGGAGGTGTCCGCCGCCCACGAGAACGATTCCGGCAGACCGGGGTAGCCCTCTGGAGAGGCATAGCCCAGTTCGGTAAAGCAGAGCGGCCTGCCGAATGTGCCGTAGTAGAGGTCTACCATGCCGAAGAAATAGCGGGAATAGAAATCGCCATAGGCACGCGGATCGCCGGAGCGTTGCGAGGGGGGGATGATCCCCTCGTTGTAATGCACCCCCACGCAGTCCAGATAGTTCGCCGCCCCTGCGTCGCGCATCTGGGAGATGTAGAACCAGTCATCGCAGCCCACAATGTCCCCGATGCTCCCGCAGCCGTTGAAAGCGCCGGTCGGTGTGGGCGCGCCGGAGATGACCATCACGTTCGGGTTGACGGCCTTGATCGCCTGATAGGCGGGCGCGAGCATCCTCTGGACGTACACATCGCCGCCGATCTCGTTGGGGGGCCATTCGCGGTTAAAGTTCATCTCATTCCACACTTCGATCGCGTCCGGCCCCAGCGCCGCCACACCGGCCAGATAGTTCACATAAGCGTCATAATCAATGGACTCCGGATA
>DRKO01000188.1 GCA_011051745.1 Chloroflexota bacterium
CGGCCACGAAGGATCAACGTCCGCCCAGGTTGTGATCTCGCTGTCGGGGCGGAAGATGTCCCCCAGTTGCTCGACGCTCAGGCACTCCACCCAGTCGTTGGCCGGGTTGACCATCACGGAGAGGCCGTCGTAGGCGATCAGGAACTCCTCGAACTCGACGCCGTTCTCCTCGCAGAGGGCCAGCTCGGTCTCCTTGATCGGGCGGGAAGCGTCGCTGATATCCGTCTCGCCGGTGCAGAAGCGTTTGAAACCGCCGCCCGTGCCGGAGAGGCCGACCGAAACGCGGACGCGGGGCGCGACGCGGGCAAACTCCTCGGCGACGGCGGTCGTGATGGGGTAAACCGTACTGGAGCCGTCTATCACAACGTCGCCCTCAAGCCCGGAAGACTCCCCGGCGGGAGCTCCGCCGCAGGCCGCCAGCGCGAGGGTTGCCACCGCAAGCAACGCGATGGGAACGAACTTCTTAAGTAACACGCTCTCTCTTCTCCTTGGGGTTTTCCTGTTAAACGGCGTATGCCGATCACGATTCACGGGGCGCTATGCGCTACCATACCCGACCGGCTTTAAGTGAAGATTAGCACAATGTTAAGACCAGTTTAAGAAAGGGGCTGCACACCGCGCCCCCGCATAAAAAAAGACCCCCTCGTTCGGCGCGAGGGGGCCACATCAGAAGCGCGAAGTCGCTGTATGCTACAGACCGAGCATCTCAAACAGACGCTTGTAGTCCACGTGCTCGGCCATGAGCGCCTCGAAGAAGGCCAGCTTTTCGGCCTGCCCCAGGCGGGTTTTCCCGAAGACCCGCTCGATGGCCTCGACGGTCTCCAGCGTGTTCTCCGGGACGACCATCACGGCCACGCCCTGTGATTTAGCCCGTTCGACCACGGCAGCGCTGGGGCGCAGGTTCCCCGTCAGGATCAGGGCGACGGTGGAGGTCTCCAGCGCGGCAAGCTGAACGTCCGTCCGGTCGCCGCCGGTGATCACGGCCTTGTTCTGGTAGACGCGGAAGCGGGAGAGCGCCTCCTGCGCACCCATCGCGCCCACCATCAGCGTCTCGATCAGCTCATCCCGCAGGTTTTCACCGGTCAGGACTTTGGCGTCCAGCGTGTCTATCAACTCCCCCACGCTGATCGCGGCCAGATGGGAGTGCTCCGGCAGCGTCCCCAGCACGGCGATGTCCCGCTCTTCCAGGAAGGGGATCGCCTGTTGCCGGATGAACTCCATCTCGTCCCCCGGAATGCGGTTCAGGATCACCCCCAGCAGTTGCTCCCCCAGCCGGAACTGGGCGGTCAGGGAATCGTCCAGCAGGCGGATGCGCCCCCGGTACTTGACGACGACCAGCACATCCGCGCCCAGCATCTCGGCCACAAAGGGGGTGGAAAGCCCCAGCGCGTACCCCTGCCGCAGGCTGCCACCGCCCTCCAGAATCAGGACATCCTTCCCCTGAGCGGCTTTCTCGTAGGCCTCTTTGATCCGCTCCTGAAGCCCGCACCCGTTATCCGGCTCCAGACAGTCGGGGAGCAGGTCGGGCGTCACCACCACCGGAGAGAGGTCCCAGGGTTCCAGTTCGAGCGCCAGCACATTCTTCACAAAGGCGGCGTCCTCGTCCACCACATGCCCGGCCAGTTGCATCGGCTGGTAGCTGACCGGCTTCAGATAGCCGACCCTGTACCCCTCAGCCTGAAGGCGTTTACCGAGGCCCAGACAGATGGCGGTCTTGCCGGAAAAATTCTCAATCGAAGTCACATATACGGCCTTCATAATGGTCTTTCCTCTTGGCTGGTAGCCTGTTCATTTCGCTGCTAGGCCCTTGATAATAGCTTAAAGGGCTCCTCATGGGAACATCAAAAACCCGAACGGAGAACAGGAGAGCCCCGCTAGGCATGGCTGCTGAGCACCAGACGCATATCAATCGCGATCGCGCCCTGCCCCTTTTCAAGCACCATCAGCGGGTTGATGTCCAGCTCCGCGATCTCCGGGAAGTCCTGAACGAGTTGCCCGATCCGCAGCAGGGCGTCCACGATGGCCTCTTTATCCATCGGCGGCGAGCCGCGCACACCGTCCAGCAGGGCGCGGGCGCGGATTTCCTCCAGCATCTCCTGCGCCTCCTCGCGGGAGAAGGGGGCCACCCGGAAGGTGGCGTCCTTCAGCACCTCAACGTAGATGCCCCCCAGCGCAAAGGTGACGAGCGGCCCGAACTGCGGATCGCGGTTCATGCCGACCAGCACCTCAAGCCCCTTCGGCGTCATCTCCTGCACCACGCAGCCCCAGATGCGCGAACCGGGCACGTAACGCTGGGCGCGGTAGACCATCAGGTCGAAGGCGTCCCGCACGTCTGAGGGGGAAGCCAGCCCCACCTTCACGCCGCCGACATCCGTTTTATGCAGGATGTCGGGCGAGGCGATCTTCAGAACGACCGGATACCCGATCTCTCCCGCGATGCGAACCGCCTCGTCGGGGTCCTTCGCCAGTCGCGATTCGGGGGTGCGCAACCCGTAGGCCTGGAGTATCTCACGCGCTTCAAAGTCGCCGATCGTGACGCGGCCCTCGCCGCGCACCTTCTCGAAGACCTTCCGTACCGCCCCCTGATCCACGTCGAAGTGCTCGAAAGAGGGGAGCGGCCTGGCTCTGGCGTTGCGGTAATCGGACATCGCCCGGAAGGCCTCGACCGCCCGCTCCGGGAAGGGGTAGTTCGGCACGCCGCGCTTCGTCAGGATGTCTATGCCCTTGCGGACCTCCGCCTCACCCATGAAGCAGGCCAGCACCGGCTTCTCCAGCCGGTCGGAGAGATCGGCGACCGCCTCCGCCGTGCCCACGATGTCGGTCATCGCCTGCGGGGTCAGAATAACGAGGATGCCGTCCACGTTCGGGTCTTTCGAGACCGTCTCCAGCGCGAACTGGTAGCGGTCGGCGATGGCATCCCCCAGCACGTCCACCGGGTTGGCCGCCGAGGCGGCGTCGGGCAGGTAGCTTTCCAGCGCCTTGAGCGTCTCGTTCTCGAAGCGGGCGATCTTCAGACCGGAGCGTTCGATGGCGTCGGTTGCCAGGATGCCCGGCCCGCCCGCGTTGGTGATGATGGCGATCCGGTCGCCGGGGGGGAGCGGTTGATAGGCCAGCGCCAGCGAATAGTCGAACAGTGTCTCCATCGTCTCCGCCCGCAGCACGCCGGCCTGTTTGAAGGCCGCCCGGTAGGCCTGCTCCGATCCGGCCAGCGATCCGGTGTGGGAAGAGACGGCCCGCGACCCGGCCTTCGTCACGCCCGATTTGACCGCCACGATGGGCTTCTTCTTGCTCACCCGGCGGGCCACCTCGATGAACTTCTGCCCATCCGGGACGCCCTCAATGTAGGCCATCAGGACGTTGGCGTTCGGGTCGTCGGCCCATGCCTCCAGCAGATCGATCTCGCTCACATCGGCCTTATTGCCCAGGCTGACGAACTTGGAGAAGCCCAGCCGCCCCGCCAGAGCCATATCCAGCACCGCCGTGCCGAGTGCGCCCGACTGCGACATGAAGTTCATCGGCCCCCGGGGCGGCGTTCCGGCGGCAAAGGAGGCGTTCAGCGGGGTGTAGGTGTCAATCACGCCCAGGCAGTTGGGGCCGATCACGCGGATGCCGTACTCCTTCGCGATGCGGACGATCTCGCGTTCGCGCTCCAGCCCCTCGTGTCCGGCCTCGCGGAACCCCGCCGTGATCACCACCACCGCCGGGATGCCTTTCTCGCCACACTGACGCATGGCGTCGGGAACGTACTTATACGGGATCACGATCACAGCCAGATCGATCTTTCCCTGAACCTCCAGCACGCTGGGGTAGGCCTTCAGATCGAGGATTCTGTCAGCCTTGGGGTTGATCGGGTAGACCGGATGATCCCGCGCGTAGCCGCTCTTTACCAGGTTGTCCACTACGGCGTAGCCCAGCTTGGTAGGATTGCGCGAAGCGCCGATCACGGCGACGGACTTCGGCGTAAAGAAGACATCCAGCGCAGAGCGTTCGGTCTTTGTCGTCTCTTTCAGGGTACTCATTGGTCGCCTCTGGGTACATAAACGATTGTCGGAGCGCCGGGCTCCTGTGCGATTTCTTCCAGCGAGATCACGCTTGCCGTCCCCTGCTCATTGAGGCGAGAAAGGATGGTTAGCTCCCATGGCCCGCCGTCGGGGAGGAGGGTGTAGACCACCCCTTCCCCCAGCGGTTCGTAGTCAAAAAGGCGGTTCTCATCTATTCCGGAGGGCGGCCCATCCCACGATTCGCCTCCCTCCGGCCTGATCAGCGCCCAGTGCTGTGTGCCGCCCCCCTCTCCGCCGGTCGGCAGGTCCACCAGGTCCAGCAGGACGCGCTCCCCGTCCGGGTGCCAGCGCACCCCGTAGATGACGCGCCCCGCTCCGGCGGCGATGGCGAGCGACTCTCCGTCCTCCAGAGTGAGGATGGTCAGCTCGTTTGTCAGCGTCGGGTCGCTCTGAGCGCCCGGTGGATCATGGTGGCTCAGGTAGGCGATCCGCCTCCCGTCCGGCGCGAGCGTCGGCGCGACGATCAGCGTATCTTCCTCCGGCACGAGAACCGGATGGCTCATCCCGGCCTCGACGTTGAGGGC
>DRKO01000189.1 GCA_011051745.1 Chloroflexota bacterium
ATCCTCGCCACCCAGACTGCCCCTCAGAGAATTCAGATCGTCGTCCATAAAGCGTGCCTCCCACGCTGAACTGGCCTGTACTCAAGTCCGATCACCCACAGCCTAAACGAATTTGGAGTTCGTGTCAAATCGAGCATTTGGGGCTTTTCGGGGCTCAGGAAGGTCGGAGAACAGCGCTCTTTGAACGAAGAGCGGAGAAGGTCGCTCTCACCTTCTCCGCCCGACAGACTCTCAGTATTCCGGTGTCCGGTCAGTCTTCCAGCGCAAACCCGATCTTAAGCGTAACCTGCCACTGGGCGACCTGATTATCGTCAATGCGTCCCCGGATTTCGACAACCTCGAACCAGCGCATCGCGCGGACTGTCTTGGCTGCCCTGCTGACTGCATTCTGAATGGCCTCCTCAAGGCTGCTGCCTGAAGTGCCTGTGACCTCTATCAACTTATAAACCTGATCGCTCATCGCCTCTCCCCTTTCGAGATTTATGGCCGGGTATCCACTCAGGGGAACCCGTTACCCTTTGATCACTGCGATTGGGACCATGCGTGCCACTTTTCGGGCGATGCCTGCCCCGCTCACGACCTTGACCACTTCGTCCACGTCTTTATAAGCCTGGGGAGCCTCCTCCGCCAGTCCGGGCATACTTCCAGCCCGCACGCTGATCCCGCTTGCCTCAAGTTCATTACGGAGCTTATCTCCCCGGATCGTCTTTTTGGCCTTGCTGCGGCTCATCGTGCGGCCTGCCCCGTGACAGGTGCTCCCGAAGGTCTGCTCCATGCTGCCGGGTGTTCCGACCAGAATCCAGCTAGCCGTGCCCATCGAGCCGGGAACCAGCACCGGTTGCCCGATGGGGCGATACTCCGGCGGCAAGCCCTCAAAGCCCGGCCCAAAGGCGCGTGTTGCGCCCTTGCGATGCACAACCACCTCAACCGTCTTGCCGTCCACCTCGTGCTTCTCAACCTTCGCCATGTTGTGAGCGATGTCGTACACCTGATGCAGATGCCAGTCGCCCACCTTTCCAGCGAGGACGGCTTCGAAGCTGCAGCGGACGTGGAAAGCGAGCACCTGCCGGTTGGCGAAAGCGTAGTTGGCGGCGGCACACATTGCCCCGTAGTAGTCCTGCCCCTCCGGAGACTTAAAGGGTACGCAGATCAACTGGCGGTCTGGAAGCTGGATGTTGTACTTGTGGATCGCGCTCTGGAACGCCCGGACGTAATCTGTGCAGACCTGATGCCCGAAGCCACGCGAGCCACAGTGAATCTGAACGGCAATGCAGCCTCTCACGAGGCCCATTGCCCTGGCTGCTTCCTCGTCGAAAATCTCTTCGATCAGGTCTACTTCGATGAAGTGGTTGCCCGCTCCCAGCGTCCCTACCTGAGAGATGCCCCGGTCCCAGGCACGCTTGCTAACCTTACTGGCATCCGCACCGCGCAGCCTTCCGCTCTCCTCCGTTCGTTTCACGTCCTCAGGGAGTGCGTATCCCTCCTTCAGCGCCCAGTCTGCCCCCTCGTGCAAAAGCTGCTCAAACTGCTTCCTGTCCAGTTTGAGACTGCCGCCCTTCCCGACTCCGCTGGGGCAGTTCTGATACAGCACAGATGCCAGGTCGGAAAGGTGCGGTTCGATCTCATCATAGGTGATATGGCTTGCCAGCACCCGCACGCCGCAGTTGATGTCGTACCCGACTCCGCCGGGTGAGATGATCCCGTCGCTCGTCCGGGAAGCGACTACCCCTCCGATCGGGAATCCGTACCCCTGATGAATATCCGGCATTGCCAGCGCATAGCGCACCAGCCCCGGCAATGTGGCCGTGTTAACCAGTTGCTCAAGTGATTGATCGCCCAGAGCGGCTTCAAGCAGCCGTTCGCTGGCATAAAGCCGCGCCGGAACGCGCATATCGTCGCGGTAAGTAGGCGGAATCTCCCAGATATACTCCGAAATTCGCTTAAAGTCCTGCTTCCGCATAACTCCTCCCTGACCCCATCAGATCGATCGTTTCGACGTTCTGGTTTGTTCTCTCTTCCGGCGATGGGCGCTCCCTCCCCTGACCGGCAGGGACGCCAACCGCGTTATCGTCCCTTGCCTCCGGTGCGCTGAAGTCGTGTCTACGCTCCTCCTCCGCCTATAATGTGCAGCACCTCTTCCAGAGAGGCCCACAGCTCGTGTCCTTCCTCCGGCGTAAAGCGGAAACGCCACCCCTCCACAGCACTTACGCCGATGACCTCTATCAGCCCACTTTTCTTTTCCATCCAGACCTTCACTGCGAATACCACCTGGAGGTTGGGGGCGGGTTGTAGAGTGGCGGTGGTGACTCGCGGCGTGAGCTGAGCCGCTGCTCTCGGAAAGAGAAGCTGAGTCAAGTAGAACCATAGCACCTGTGCGGCTCCCTGCGTGAGGGAAAGCGTGGTCCGCTGGCTCCTGGTGTCAGATAGCGACAGGAAAAGCGTGCCCGGATTGGCCCGATCTTCAACCACGCTCAGGTTGGACACAATGCCCAGATCGGTGAAAGTATCCTCATTCATCATGGGCGTGAGTTCCGCCTCAGCCTGTCTCAGGGCTAAACATCGAATACAAGAGTCGTTTCATAGCCTTCCGATGTGCGCCGAATCGAGAGGTTGTGATATGTGACGGCTTTGATGTGCTTCTTCAGGTTCCGGGCCGGGCCGCCCGTCACTTCTGCTTCTAACTCCTGCCCGGTTATGCGCCGGATGGTCACTTCGGTGGGGAGCATCCCCTCCTCTATAAGGTACAACAGTTCGTTCAGCCAATCAACGAGTAGCGTCTCCTGATCGGGCGCTTCCAGTTCGATGATCTGCCGGAAAGGGGTTCCCTGAGGATCAGCCTCGCCATCAATCAGGCTCAGCATTCCCCCCGCCGAGTTCTCGAACAGCATTCGGAGATCAGCCCCGTATACGTGGAGCGCCCAATCGGCGGTGTGCTCTATCTCTTCCCAGGCCGGTGTGTGCGTCATTTCGCCTCTGCTCCTTCATCTTGCCCGGATAGTTGTCCCCATCTCCCCCTGCGCATTTCATTTTACCGGTAGTTGCCGTTAAAATGCTCTCTGCTTTGGGGAAAAAGGGTAAAGTGTTCGACAGACCCCGCGCCCAAGGCTATAATACTGCGCCGATGGTTGCTCTCTATTGGGCATCCTGTTTTGTATGCCAGGTCAAACTTCACGAGGACGAGGATATCTAATAACATGTATATTCTGGGCATTTCCTGCTACTATCACGACTCGGCAGCCTGCATCCTCAAGGATGGCGAGTTGATCGCCGCCGCTGCCGAGGAGCGCTTTTCTCGCAAGAAGCATGACAACGGTTTCCCCCATCATGCGATTGATTTCTGCCTGGAAGCGGCAGGGATTACCCCTGACGATCTGACATACGCTGTCTTCTATGAGAAACCCTTACTCAAGTTCGAGCGTATCCTCCTCAGTGCGCTGGGAACCTATCCCCAGTCTATCGGCTTCTTCCGCGAATCAATGATCGCCTGGTTCAATGAGAAGCTGTGGATCAAGAGCCAGTTGCTGGACAAGCTCAAAATCCCCGCTGAGAAGCTGCTGTTCACCGAGCACCACATGTCACATGCGGCCAGCGCGTTTTTCGCCTCCCCCTTCGATGAAGCCGCCATTATCACGATAGACGGCGTTGGTGAGTGGACGACGGCTACTATCGGACACGGCAGGGCTAGCTGGGACGGCGAGGGGGCAAACGAGATCGAGCTCTTCGGTGAGACCCGCTTCCCCCATTCACTGGGCCTGCTCTACTCGGCCTTTACGGCGTACCTGGGCTTCAGGGTTAACAACGGCGAGTACAAGGTGATGGGCATGGCCCCCTTCGGGGAGCCGAGGTATCTGGACAAGGTGTATAAGCTGCTCAGCGTGGGCGACGATGGCAGCTTCCGCCTGAATATGGAGTATTTCTCATTCCATCACTCCCTGCGACGGACTTATAACCAGCGCTTCGTGGACCTCTTTGGACCGGCGCGTGTACCGGAGAGCGAGTTCTTCACCCCTAAGACACACCCCGATCGCGATGGCGCGGTGGCGCGTGAGAACCAGCGCTTCGCCGATATCGCGGCCAGCATCCAGCGGGCGACGGAAGAGGTGATCATCAAGATGGCGAATTACGCCCATGAGCGTACCGGCTCCAGGCGGCTCTGTATGGCGGGTGGTGTGGCGCTTAACAGTGTCGCCAACGGGCGCATTCTGGACGAGACGCCGTTTGAGGAGCTCTATATCCAGCCGGAGGCCGGGGATGCAGGCGGTGCGCTGGGCGCAGCACTGTACGTTTATCATGTCCTGCTCAACAAGCCGCGCAAGATGGTGATGGAAAACGTCTACTACGGCAAGGGCTACTCAACGTCCGAGATTCGCTCGGTTCTGGATGACCAGCAGGTTCCCTATGAGTATATCGAGGACGATGAGGAATTGCTCAGCCGGACGGTGGATACCATCCTGGACGGCGGGGTTGTGGGCTGGTATCAGGGGCGCTTTGAGTGGGGGCCGCGTGCGCTGGGGAACCGTAGCATCCTGGCCGACCCACGCCGCCCGGAGATGAAGGAAACCGTCAACCTGAAGATCAAGTTCCGCGAGCCGTTTCGCCCCTTCGCGCCTGTTGTGACGGAGGAGAACGCCACCGAGTTCTTCGAGATGGGCAAGTACGCCGGGCAGCACACCCCACGCTTCATGCTGGTGGTTCGACCAATCCCTGAGGAGAAGCATTCCGTCATCCCGGCGGTGACGCACGTCAATGGTGGCGGGCGGCTGCAATCAGTGCGCAGGCAGGACAACCCCCTGTACTACGGCGTGATCGAGCGCTTCGGGCAGGCAACGGGTGTCCCGGTGCTGCTGAACACCAGCTTTAACCTGCGGGGCGAGCCGATCGTCAACACACCGGAGAACGCGCTTAACACCTTCCGCAAGGGGGCGCTTGAGCTTCTGGTGATGGATCGCTTCCTGGTGTATAAGGACAGGGTAAGCTAAATCCGGCCTGCTGGCTCTCCGGAGCCGGGGCTATGTGGAAGTGCAGGAGTAACGAGATGATCCAGTTTTTCAAGAACATGGGCGTGAACCTGGGCGTGGTGGGGGAGTTTCTCAAATTCCTCTGGGCACGCAAGCTATGGTGGTTAATCCCCATGGTTGTTGTGCTGTTGCTGTTCGGCTTCCTGCTGATCTTCGCGACCGCATCGGGCATCGGGCCGTTCATCTACACCCTGTTCTAGACGTTGGTCTGAGCAGGGGCATTGAACAACCGCAATCTGAGTGGCCGGGCGTCCGGTTGCGACGCCGGGCCACTGCTTTTTGGGGTCTGAGCCGACATGCGCCCTCTGGAAGTGATCGTCTCATCCGGTGGGCAGTTCCACGCCTACCATCTGGCGCGGGGCGTGCAGCGTGCGGGCTACCTGAAGCGTTTCATTACCACCCTGTACGACAAGCACGAAACCGATCTGGATCGAAGCCGGGTCCGCCAGATCATTCTGCCGGAGCTGATCGGTCAGGTCATCTGGCGGTTGCCGGGGGCTGGCAGTCTCTACCTCTCCTATCTGGCGCGTGACAACCTGTTTGACTGGCTGGCCCGCCGCCATGTGGATGGAGGAGACATCTTCCATGTCTTCAACCACTTCGGGCTGTTCTCCATGCGCAAGGCCCGGCGACTCGGTATGCGAACGATTGTGGAGCGCTCGGCGGCCCATGCAGTCGTTCATCACCGGCTGCTGAGTGAGGAGTATGCGCGCTACGGGTTGCGGTTCCCTGCCGCCAGCCGGATGCTGATCCGGAAGCACGTACAGGAATATGAAGAAGCCGATGCGATCATGGTCCCGTCTGATTTCGTGTGGCGCACGATGGTTACCCAGGGCATCCCGGAGTCCAAGCTGCGACGGGTGCATTTCGGCTTCGCTCCGGAGCGGTTCAGACCCATGCCTGAGGCCAAAACGG
>DRKO01000190.1 GCA_011051745.1 Chloroflexota bacterium
CATGGGACGAGGACGAGTTGATCGGCGAGGGCGTACACACACGCTACGTGATTGACATCGAGCGCTTCCTCAAGAAGGTGCAGGCAAAAGCGAGGCCCGCACCGGAATAAGACCGTTCCGGCGGGCGACTCTCCGGCCTGCATCCTCACGCTCTTTCCCGCTCCGTCTGTCCCTTCCCCCTTCCCTGTCCGTCATCAGCCATCGCGGAGCCTGGCCGGAGAGAAACCGCTGAAGCGCTCCCTCCGCCGGAGATGGAGTGATCGCCCTCTACCCGGCTTGACCCTCAAAAGAGGCTGATGTACATTACTCGCCCACATCGTTAGAAGAACGTGGCGGGGGGCCACAGCGCCCTTTCACGTTCCGCGCACAAGGGGAGGGGATGCGATGACGAAGAGGGGATTTCGAGAAAGGCTGGGTAGAGGCCCTGTGCTGGCCGATGGGGCGATGGGAACCCTCCTGCACAGCCGGGGGGTTCCTCTGGACGCCTGTTTTGACGAACTGAACCTCAGCAATCCGGCTCTGGTGGAGGAGATTCATCGCGCCTATCTGGAGGCCGGAGCAGACCTGATCGAAACGAACACCTTCGGGGCCAACCGCTTCAAGCTGGCCGGGCACGGCCTGGAAGACAGGGTGGCCGAGATCAACCGGGCCGGGGCCATGCTGGCACGGCGGGCCGTCGAAGCCTCTTCCCGCCCGGATGTCTATGTGGCTGGCTCGGTCGGGCCGCTGGGGGTGCGGCTGGCCCCCTTCGGGCGGGTCACATCCGAGCAGGCTTACCGGGCCTTCCGCGAGCAGATCGAGGCTCTCTGTGCGGGCGGGGTGGATGTACTGATGCTGGAGACCTTCTCAGACCTGCGCGAGATACAGGAGGCGGTCCGCGCTGCCCGCGATGTGTGCCCGGAAAGGCCGTTGATCGCTCAGATCACGTTCACACGGGACGACCGGACGTTGCTGGGGGACACCCCCCGGCAGGTCGCGGAGGCCCTGTCGGAGCCCGGCGTGGACGTGATCGGCGTGAATTGCTCGAACGGACCGGCCCAGATCACCCGCATTGTGCGGCTCATGCGGGCCGCCGCCCCGCAGAGTCGTTTCTCCGCGCTGCCGAACGCGGGCTGGCCGGAATACGTTGGCGGGCGGGTGATGTACCCCGCAGGGCCGGAGTATTTCGCCGACTTTGCCGTCACGCTGCGTGATCTGGGCGTGGACGTGATCGGCGGTTGCTGCGGCACAACACCCGACCACATCGCCGCCATGCGGGCCGCGCTGGACGATCCGGCGCGACGGGGCCACGTCATCGAACTGGCCGAGGTCCGCGAGAGCGCGGAGGAGGAAGGCGCAACCCACGCCCCCAGCGAACTGGCCCGTAAACTGGCGCGGGGGGAGCAGGTCGTGGCCGTCGAGGTTTCCCCGCCCAGAGGGATCGTCACCGAGAAGGTTCTGCGCGCGGCCCAGATGCTGCGCGAGGTCGGGGCGGATGTGATTGATGTCACCGATACGCCAATGGCCCGCATGCGGATGAGCGCCTGGGCAGTCTGCCACCTTCTCCAGCGCGAGGCAGGGGTCGAGACGGTGCTGCACTTCCCCACCCGGGGGCGCAACCTGTTGCGCGTTCAGGGGGATTTGCTGGCCGCTCATGCGCTGGGCGTGCGCAACCTGTTTGTGATCATGGGCGACCCGACTCACATCGGCGACTATCCCGACGCCGCCGACAACTACGACATCGTGCCCTCCGGCCTGGTGCGCCTGATCAAGCAGAGCCTGAACCGGGGGCAGGACTGGGCCGGTAACCGGATCGGGCAGCCGACTAACTTTCTGGTAAGCTGTGCCCTCAACCTGAACGCCCCCGATCCCGACCGGGAGATCAGGGTGCTGCGAAAGAAGATCGAGAACGGGGCCGACTACCTCATCACCCAGCCGATCTACGACATCGCGACCTACGAACGCTTCATGGAGCGCTACGAAGCCCGTCACGGCCCGCTTGATAAGCCCGTTCTGGTCGGGGTGCTCCCGCTCTACAGCGTCCGGCACGCCGCCTTTCTGCACAACGAAGTGCCGGGGATCAGCATCCCTGCCGCAATCAGGGAGCGCATCGAGGCGGCAGGGGAGGATGCCCCGCAGGAGGGGGTGCGCATTGCTCAGGAGCTGGCGCAGCAGATCGTCGGTGTGGCGGCAGGCGTCTATCTGATGCCCCAGTTCGGGCGCTATGATCTGGCCGCCGGAGTGATCGAGGCCGTCAAAACACCGCTCAGCGCCTCAGGCGGGTGAATCAGAAGGGGCAGCCCGTGCGGGTTGCCCCTTTCACCATCCCCCGGTGTCTCAGGAGCTCTCACAGAGCGGGCACACGGGTATGCCAGTCGGTGGATTGCTCATAGGCGTACGCGGCGCGGAGCACCTGTTCCTCCCCGAAGGCAGGCCCGATCAACTGAAGCCCGATCGGCAGGTCGTTCTCATCGAAGCCGCAGGGGATCGAGATTCCGCAGATACCCGCCAGATTGACGGCCAGCGTGAGCACGTCGGAAAGGTACATCTGGAGCGGATCGTCTATGCGCTCGCCGATTCGGAAAGCGGTTGTGGGCGAGACGGGGCAGGCGATCAGGTCTACCTGCTCGAAGGCCTGCTCGAAATCCTGCTTGATGAGGGTGCGGACCTTCTGCGCTTTCAGATAGTAGGCGTCGTAGTATCCGGCAGAGAGGGCATATGTCCCCAGCATGATGCGCCGCTTGACCTCCGGCCCGAATCCCTGTCCGCGCGTCTGGCGGTAGGTTTCCCACATGCTGCCCGCCACCACGCGCGGCCCGTAACGCACCCCGTCAAAGCGGGCCAGATTGGCGGAGGCCTCCGCCGGGGCGACCAGATAGTAAACGGGCAGAGCCGCGTCTGTGTGCGGCAGGCTGACCTCCCGGATTTCAGCCCCCAGTTCAGCCAGTTGATCAATGGCCGCGCGGACGGCGGCTTCCACGGCGGGTTGCATGCCCTCGATGAAATACTCCCTCGGTACGCCCACCCTGAGGCCCTGCATATCCGCCCTGAGAGCGGCTGTATAGTCGGGCACTTCGACGTTCATCGAGGTTGAGTCGCGGGGGTCGTGCCCGGCGATGGCGTTCAGCATCAGGGCCGCATCGGTGACGCTGCGCGTGAGCGGCCCGATCTGATCCAACGAGGAGGCAAAGGCAACCAGCCCGTAGCGCGAGACGCGCCCATAGCTCGGCTTGAGGCCCACGACGCCGCATAACGAGGCGGGCTGGCGGATGCTGCCGCCCGTGTCCGTGCCGAGCGAGGCGACCGCCAGCCGGGCAGCGACAGAGGCGGCGCTTCCTCCGCTTGAGCCGCCGGGAACGCGCTCCGTGTCCCAGGGATTGCGGGTGACGACGTAGGCCGAGTTCTCGGTTGAGGACCCCATCGCGAACTCGTCCATGTTCGTCTTGCCGAGCATGACCGCCCCCAGCGCTTCCAGCTTCTCGATGGCGGTGGCCGTATAGGGAGGGCGGTAGCCTTCCAGGATTCGGGAGCCGCAGGTTGTCTGAACGCCGCGCGTGCAGAGCACATCCTTGTACGAGAGGGGAACGCCCAGCAGAGGGGTGTCCTCGCCCTCCGCGCGGCGGGCATCGGCGGCACGGGCCTGATCGAGCGCCTGCCCGGCGGTGACCGTCAGGTAGGATCGGATGAGGCCGTCCACCGCCTCGATGCGCTCCAGATGGGCCTGTGTTAACTCGACCGAGGAGACTTCCCCTCTCTGCAACAGGGCGTGCGCTTCTTCGATGGTGAGATCGGTCAGATCGCTCATGGGCTTTCGTCCAGTATGGCCTCGACGCGGAACATCCCGTTCTCTTTGTGCTCCGTGTTGGCGAGCAGTTCCTCGCGGGAGATGCCCGGATGGGGAACATCATCGCGCAGCACGGTATGCAGAGGTAGCACGGTGGCGGTCGGCGGGATGTCGTCCGTGTCAATTGCCTGCAGGCGGTTGAAGTAGTCCAGAATCGCGGAGAGTTGCTCGCGGTAGCGGGCCTTCTCCTCGTCCGTAAGCGCGAGCTTTGCCAGCTCGGCGATGTGTTCGACTTCCTCGATGCTGAGGGTCATAGTACTCACCTGCTCCAGAATGCGGGTAGAATGTCGTGCCGGGGATTATAGCATGGCGGGAGGGAAAGAGGCGAGAGCCGGAACGAACGGTCTCTTCCCCGTAAGATCGTTGTTCAGCGTCCGGGCACTCCCGGAGCGGGAACCGCTTCGACAAACCGCCTTCTCCTGTTAATATAAGTGCACGGCGTCTGAACCACTCCCACATCCCGGAGGTTATACCTATGCCCCACCGTATCATACTCGATGTTGACACCGGCACGGATGACGCGGTCGCCCTGATGGTGGCGGCTCTCTCTCCCGATATCGAACTGACAGGCGCAACGGTCGTAAACGGGAACGTCCCGGTTGAGGTCGGAACCGAAAACACGCTCCGCGTGCTGGATCACATCGGGGCCGACGTGCCGGTTTTTCAGGGGATGGCTACCCCGATGGTTCGGCCTGATTTCCCGATTCCGCGCGTGGATGTCAGCAGCTATCACGGGCGTTATCTCGACCTGCCACCCGCGCGATCCCGCAAAGGGGCGCAGCACGCGGTGGACTGGCTGATCGAGACGTATCTGGCTTCGGAAGGGGATATTACTCTGGTTGCCGTCGCGCCACTCAGCAACGTTGCCATGGCGATGAAGAAAGAACCGGCGATTCTGGAAAAAATCCCGGAGATCGTCATTATGGGAGGCGGCCATGAGTTCGGGAACATCACCCCTTCCGCCGAGTTCAACATCTGGGCGGACCCGGAGGCGGCGCGGGTCGTGATGACGTGCGGACGACCGATCCGTCTGGTGGCGCTTGACGCCACTCACCGGGCGCTCGTCTCACGGGAGGATTGCGCCCGCCTGCGAGAGCTGAACACCCCCGCCTCGACCGCCGCCGCCGATCTCATCGAGCGGCGCATTCAAGGGTATGATGAGCACCAGCCCATGCACCGAACGGGAACGGCCCCCGTCCATGATGCGCTGGCGGTGTGCGCCGTCATCGCGCCGGAGGTGATCGAGACGACCTTCGTCCATGTGGACGTTGAGACGCACGGCGAGCTGACGGTCGGGCGCACGGTCTGTGACGTGGCGCATCGCGGAGGACAGGCGCCCAACGTTCATCTGGCACTCAATGCCGACGAGCCGCGCTTTGTCAGCATGTTGCAGGATATTCTGGGGCGCACTCTGCCGGACTAGGCCACGATCAGGCCGAGCGAGAAAAGGAGGCTGAAGGTCAGGCCCAATTGAGCCGTCCGGGCGAGGGCCTGATTGAAGGCCGGGCCGTCAGAGGCGCGGTAGAGCGAGCGCACCAGCCGGACAGCGAGCGGGAGCGTCAGCCAGGGCAGCAGGATCGGGGGAGAAGCTTCGCCGATCAGCCAGAGGACAGGCGGCACAAGATAAGCGACGGCCAGCAGCAGCACATACTCCAGACGGGCCAGCCGGGGACCGAGGATGACGGCCAGCGTGTGCTTGCCCGCCCGCCGGTCGGTCTCGATGTCACGCAGGTTGTTGACAACCAGAATAGCGGTGATCAGCGTCCCGACGGGGGTCGCCACGACCAGCACAGAAGGGCGGAACGTGAGCGTCTGCACGTAGTATGTCCCCCCCACCGCGACCAGCCCGAAGAAGACGAAAACGAACAGGTCTCCCAGCCCGTGTGAGGCCAGAGGGAAGGGGCCACCGCTGTAGGCCAGAGCGGCGAGGATAGAAGCCAGACCGATCAAGAGGATGGGCCAGCCCGCCACCCGGATGAGATATGCCCCGGCCAGCGCGGCCAGCGCGAAAGTCAGGATCATGCCGACCCGCAGGCGCGGAAGAGGGATCAGGCCGCTGGCAGCCACCCGCGTGGGGCCGAGCCGCTCGCCGGTGTCTATTCCCTTCACATAATCGAAGTAGTCGTTTGCCAGATTGACGCCGATCTGCAACAGCAACGCACCCAGCAGGGCGGCCAGCGCAGGGAGCGGCGAGAAAGCCCCTTCGGAGACGGCGAGGGCGGTTCCCACCACAACGGGGGCGACGGCTGCCGGGAGTGTGCGAGGACGGGCGGCTATTATCCAGGCCCGGAGCGGGGAGATTTCCGAACGATCGGCCATGAGGGAAGGCTCCTCCATTATTCCTCCAGCGGGCGGACGCCGGTATGTACGGCGATAGTCCCAAACATGAAGCGGCGATAGCAGACGTTCTCCAGCCCGGCCTCACGCATCAGGGCCGCCAGTTCGTCGGGCGTTTTGAACTGCTCGGTTGATTCCGGCAGGTAGGCGTAGGCCGATCCGTCACCGGCGACCAGACGCCCCAGCGAAGGAATCACCACCCGGAAGTGGAGCATGATAAGCGGTCGCAGGGGATTATGCGGCGGCGGGGATGTGTCAAGACAGACGACCCGCCCGCCGGGCCTGACGACTCGAACCTGCTCCCGAAAGGCGGCGAGCACGTCAATGACGTTGCGCATCAGGTAGCCGGAGACAACCGCATCAAAGGTCGCGTCGGGGAAAGGAAGCGCCAGCGCGTCCGCCTGACACCACAGCACCCGCTCCCCAAGAGAACGACGCTGACCGGTGCGCATCATCGGGAGGGAGAAATCCGCGCCGACGGCCATCAGATCGGGGTGCTGGCGGAGGGCCTCAAAGGCGATGTCGCCTGTGCCAGTGGCGACATCAAGCAGGCTCCCGTCATCAGGCAGGCCGGCCTGCCGCACCACGTACTCCCGCCAGGCACGGTCGCGGCCAAAGGTCATCAGGCGATTCATCAGATCGTAGCGGTGCGCGATGCGCCCGAACATGGCGCGGACGTAAGCGGCGCGTTCATGCCCTTCAAGATGAGTCACGGCTCACCCTTCCGCAACATACAGGTGACGGTTCACACGGCGCTCAAGCGCATCTACGGCAAAGTAGAGGGCCAGCCCCAGCAACCCCATCGCCAGAATGCCCGCGTACATCTCGGTGTAGCGGAGCACCTGATACGTCCTGACGACGATATAGTAGCCCAGCCCGTACTCAGTCAGCGATTGCTCGGCGATGAACAGCACCGCAATCGCCGTCCCGACCGAGATGCGGAGGGCCGTCAGAACAGCGGGCAGGGAGGCGGGGAGGTATACGAAACGGAACAGTGCCCGTCGGCCTGCCCCCAGAGAGCGCACCGAGAGCACAAGTTCGGGGAGCAGGTTGGCCGCCTCGTCGCGGACGACGACAAGTATCTGGAAGAACAGAATCAGCGCGATGAGCAGCACTTTCGAAACGTCGGTGATCCCGAACAGAACGTAGATCACAGGCAGGAGGACGATCTTGGGGATCGGATAGACGATCGCGATCAGGGGGGCAAATATGCGATCAAGCTGTTGCATCTGCCCCAACCCCAGCCCGATCGGCGTCGCGGTGAGGACGGCCAGCCCAATCGCCGCCAGGACGCGGGCCGCGCTCGCCAGCAGATGCAGCCCCAGCTCTCCCGGCAGGAGAGCGAAAAAGACGGGGAGCACCTCGACCGGTGGGGGCAGGATGGGCCGCCTGACAACCCAGGCGAGGGCCTGCCAGAGGGTCAGAAACATCACAAAGCCGATGAGCGCGTTCGAGAGAGTCAGCCGTCGTCTCACGTGAGGGTTCCCAGTATCGCGCGTAGCTCCTCGCTCCGCGCCTGAAAAGCAGGCGAGTGACGGTAGCCCGGCTCGCCCGCGGCAGGGTTCTCTATGACGTACGCTTCCCGGTTGGGAGGATGGCTCAGGGCCAGAACCTTCCGACCCAGAAAGAGCGCCTCTTCAATGTTGTGCGTCACAATGACGGTCGTCAGGCTGGCCTCGCGCCGCAGCTCCAGCGTGAGGGCCTGAAGGTTCTCACGGGTGGGCACATCCAGCGCCGAGAAAGGCTCATCCATGAGCAGAAGGTCCGGCTCAAGCGCCAGCGTGCGGGCGATGGCCGTTCGCTGACGTTGCCCGCCGGAAAGCTGAGAAGGGTATTTGTCCTGCAGGGATTCGATCCCCAGACGGCGCAGCCAGTAGCTCACCCGCCTGTCCGCAGTGGCCTGATCAACGGCAGAGCCACGCGGCACATGGCGATCATCCGGCCCGTAGAAGGCCCGGATCGTCAGGCCCAGCGCCGCGTTTTCCCGGACGGTCGCCCAGGGCAACAGTCCGTGATCCTGCAGGATCAGGCCCGTTTCGGGGCGGGGGCGGGTGATGACCTCCCCCGCGATCCGGATCGTCCCGCCGAGGGGCTGGCGCAGCCCGGCCAGCAGGTAGAGAAGGGTCGTCTTCCCGCAGCCGGACGGCCCGATAACCGACCACGCCTCACCCCGTGCCACCTGCCAGG
>DRKO01000191.1 GCA_011051745.1 Chloroflexota bacterium
GCAACAGGGCCAGGCTGAGCCAGTCCAGCAGAGCCAGCGCCGCATGCGTGCCCGTGATGATGAGCGCATATCGGCCCTGCCACAGCAGGCCGGTGATGCCTGCCACGCTCCCCAGCATCGGCAGCACGAGCCATGCGGGCAGGCGTTCGAGGACGAGCGGCTGCATCAGGGCGCGATGCAACAGACTGTGTTCGGTGTGATCCCGGTGTCTCAGTGCTCGTCCCCTCCGCTGGTCGAGGTGCTACGTTGCAGGTCGGCGATGGGGAGCACAAAGGTGACCGTTGTCCCTTTCCCGACCTCGCTCTGGATGTCTATCTCAACCTGATGGGCGTCCAGAATCATCTTGACCAGTGCCATCCCGATCCCGATCCCGCCATGGCGTCGGGTGGTCCCGTGCTCGCCCTGTTGCAGAGGCGTGAACAGGTGCGGGCGCACGGATTCAGGGATTCCCTCGCCCTCGTCCCGGACGGTAACCCGGATGCCCTGTTCGCCCTCCGTCGCGCTCACGTAAACCGGCCTGCCCTCCCCGTACTTGACTCCGTTGTCAATGATATGCGCCAGCGCCCGTGTGATCGCGGGCGGGTCCACCATAACGGGGGGCAACCCCCGGGGAACGTCTGTCTCAATCGGTAGCTCGCTCTGCCTGCGCAGCTTGCGCACCTGTTCAACCGCTCCCGCGATCAGCGTCACCATCGAGGCCGGGGTCAGTTTCAGCTCCGAGGGGTCGCTGAAGACCTTGACATCCTCAACCCGGTATTCCAGCATGCCGAGCGCCTCACGCAGTTTTTGCTGCGCCGTCTTCTTCGCCCTGTCTCCGATCTCTTCATCCGCGAGGATATCCAGCGCGTTTCTCGCCTGGAGCAGGGGGGTCCGCAGCTCATGAGAGATGATTGCCATGATGTTGGCCTTGAGGCGATCCATCTCCCTGAGCTGTTCGTAGGCTTCCTGTAGTTCTCTGGTGCGCTCGGCGACCAGCCGCTCCAGTTCCTCGCGCACGGCGTCCTGTAACTGCTTGGCCCGCAGGAGCGAGCGCACACGTACCGTCAATTCCGCCGGATCAAGCGGCTTGTTGAGGAACTCGCTGGCCCCTGCCTTCAGGCCGTCCATCCGGCGATGTCGTGTTGTGCCGCCTGTCATCAGAATCACGGGCAGGAAGCGCGTTTCAGGGTCGCTTTTGATCCGCTGGCACAGTTCGATCCCGTCCAGACCGGGGAGCCTGACATCGAGCACGGCAATATCGGGGTGCTCCTGCCGGATGATCTCCAGGGCTGTGTAGCCGTCTGTGGCGGGTAAAACCTGATAGCCTTCCCGCCCCAGCAGAAGAGAGAAGATTTCGACGATGCGCTCGTCATCGTCTACCACCAGCACCTTGCAGTCTTCCGGCGGTCGAAGGGGGAGGTCTCCGTTGGGCAAATCACTCGCTGTCATGGTTATCTTCTATGTGTCCTGAAGCAATCTCTGCAACCGGTTTGAAGTCGAAAGGCTCACTTCGGGGGAACGGATGCGTCCCGAGCAGGTATCGCTCCGGAGTCTACCATGATCGGCGGGGGTTGCATAATCCTGAGGGCGATGATCGAAGGGTGTCCTTTCTCTTATCACGTTCCCCGTGGATTGGGTACAATCTGATCGCGCAGGCGTAGCCTGAGCTTTCTTACGGAGTTCCTGCCGAAGTCGAGAGCCGTCTCCCTGAATGACCCGTTACTCTATTCCCGAAAGCCAGATACGATCTCGCCATCGCTTCAAGCGACCCGCTATCCGCCTCTGGTTGCCTGTGACGATGCTTGGTCTGCTTGGGCTGTGTGGCTGGCTGGTCGCCCCGCGTATCCGGTTGCTGGAGTTTGTGGTCCTCCTGTTTCTCCTGTATGTGACGATCAGTGCGCTGGTGGCCGTGGCTGAGATCGCCGTGATTGATGAGGGCCTGCTCATTAATCGTCTGCTCCTGCCGGAGCGGTTTGTCCCCTGGAGCGCGATCGATCGGGTGGTGATCCTCTCTCACGGCGACGAGGCGGGGGCCCGGCTTGAGATCGCCAGCATTGGGATTTATGAGGGGCTCTCTCCGCTGAACCGCCTGCCGGGGCTGGTGTACGGTCAGGGCTTTCGCCAGACGATCATCATCACCCCCGATGCTCTGGAGGATTACGAGACTCTGATCGAGGTTCTGATGGAGCACTGCGCCGTCATCCGCCGGGAAGCGGAAATATGATCCGGTGAGTACAGGCAGATGTGTTACAATAATGTTCCTTAATTCACCCGGACGATTTAACGCACTCAGGGAAGGGTGCGTGTTGGAGTGAACAATCCCTAGAAAGGCAGGCCATGCGCGACATTATCGTCGCGTTGGACCTCGAGACGACAGGTCTTGACCCACGCTATGACCGTATTATCGAGATCGGCGCCGTCAGGTTTCGTGGTGATGAGGTGCTGGAGGAATGGCAGACGCTCGTTTATCCCGGCTGCCCGATCCCGCCCTATATCACTCAACTCACGGGGTTGCGCAATCAGGACGTGGAGCGAGCGCCCCGGCTGGGCGATGTGCTCCCCCGTCTCAGGCGCTTTATCGGCGATGCGCCGGTGGTGGGGCACAACATCCGCTTTGACCTCTCTTTCCTGAAAGCTGCCGGACTTCCCCTCGACCGTAACCCCGTCATTGACACTTACTCTCTGGCCTCCGTTCTCCTGCCCGATACGCCCCGCTTCAGCCTGAGTGCCCTGGCCGCTCTTTTCAACATCTCCTTTGAAGGAGCCCATCGGGCTTTCAACGATGCCTGTGTGACGATGGCGCTCTTCCGCGAACTGTGGAAAGAGGCGGTGGCGCTGCCCCTCGATACGCTGAGCGAGATCGTCATGGCCGGTCGGCAGATGCGCTGGGATGGAGCCCCCTTCTTTGAGGCCCTTCTTCAGGAGCGCACCGGCGGGCGCGGGACTCCGGCGCTATGGGAGGGAGCGGCCCGCTCGACGCAGGAGATCGGCGTGCTGTTCGGGGAAGCGGAGGAATTGGCCCCTGCTCTGCACCCGCGTGAGACGATCCGGCCCCTCGACCCGGACGCTGTGGCTGCCCTTGTCGAGCCGGGCGGGGCGCTTGCCGGGGTGTTGTCCGGTTATGAGTACCGCCCCCAGCAGGCAAAAATGCTCCGCGCCGTCACCCGCGCCCTGAACGAAGGCCGCAATATGCTGATCGAAGCGCCAACCGGCGTGGGGAAGTCGCTCGCTTACCTGATTCCGGCGGTTCTCTTTGCCGTCCAGAACGACGATCGGGTCGTCATCAGCACCAACACGATCAACCTTCAGGAGCAGTTGCTCAACCGCGATATTCCGCTCCTCCGGGAGGCGCTGGGCATCCCCTTCCGGGCGGCGGTGCTGAAGGGTCGGAGTAACTATCTGTGTCCGCGTCGGCTGGCGGCGCTTCGCCGCCGGGGGCCGACCTCTTCCGATGAGATGCAGATGTTTGCCCGCCTGCTGGTCTGGCTGACCCGCACCGGCAGCGGGGATCGCAGCAACCTGACTCTTCGCGGGCCGGTTGAGGCCAGCGTCTGGCATCATCTCAGCGCCGAGGATGAAGATTGCTCGATGGAACGCTGCCTGAACGTCATGGGTGGGCGATGCCCGTTCTACCGCGCCCGTCGCAGCGCCGAGTCGGCTCACATCCTGATCATTAACCACGCCCTTCTGCTCTCGGATGTCTTTTCCTCGCACCACGTTCTGCCGCCCTATCGTTATCTGATTGTGGATGAGGCGCACCACCTGGAGCGGGCCACCACCGAAAGTCTCAGCTTCCGCGTGGATATCTACGCGATCCGGCGTCAGCTTGCCGAGCTGGGCACGGATACCGGCGGGTTGCTGGGGGAGATCATGGAGCGCTGCGAGGAGGCCATCCCCGCCCGCCACATGGAGGCCCTTCGTGAGTTCATCCTGCTGATTGCGGAAGCCTCCTCTCTCACCTCGAAACATGCCCACCGCCTGTTTGATGCGCTGGAGCAGTTCCTCAAGGAGTATGCCGACCGCCCGCGTAATGAATACGTCCAGCGGGTACGGATCGTGCCGTCCATGCGGCGGCAGCCGGGGTGGGCCGGGATCAGAAGGCACTGGGATACTCTCAAACAATTCACCACGACGATGGCCGCCTCCATGTCCGAGTTGATCGGCGGCCTGGAGAAGCTCAGCCGCTTTCCCATTCAGAACTACGAAGACCTGATAGCGGGGTTGAGGGCCGCCTCGTTGCACCTTGATGAGCTTGAGAAGCAGCTTGAGCAGATCGTCAACACCCCCGACCCCAACACCGTCTATTGGGTCGAGTCGCGTCCAGAGGGTGGTCCCGTTTCCCTGCACGCCGCCCCGCTCGACGTGGGGCCGATGATCGAGCATTATCTCTGGCATCCCAAAAACAGCGTCATCATGACCAGTGCCACCCTGCGTACCGCTGATTCGTTCTCCTATATTCAGGATCGCCTGAAGGCCGAGGAGGCGGAGGCGCTGGCGGTCGAATCGCCTTTCGATTACGAGTCAAGCACCCTGCTCTACCTGGTGAACGACATCCCCGAGCCCTCCGAGCAACAGGCTTATCAGCAGGCGGTAGAGCGGGGCCTCGTCTCCCTCTGCCGGGCCACAGAGGGGCGCACTCTCGTTCTGTTCACCAGCTACGCTCACCTCCGCGCCACCGCAAACGCGATCGGCGAGGAACTGGCGCAGGACGGCATCGTCGTTTACGACCAGAGCAACGGTGTGAGTCGTGTGCAGCTTCTCGACGGCTTCGTCGAGAGCGAAAAGGCCGTCCTGATGGGCACGCGCTCTTTCTGGGAGGGGATTGACGTGCCGGGCCCAGATTTAAGCGTCCTCGTGATCGTGCGCCTGCCTTTTCAGGTTCCCAGCGATCCGGTTTTTGCGGCCCGCAGCGAGCAGTTCGATAACCCGTTTACGGAGTACGCTCTGCCGGAAACTATCCTGCGCTTCCGGCAGGGGTTTGGTCGGCTCATCCGGCGCAGAGATGATCGGGGCGTTGTGGCGGTCTTTGACCGCCGGGTACTCAGCAAGCGATACGGCCAGCAATTCCTCGACTCTTTGCCCCCCTGCACCGTCCGGCAGGGTCGCCTTGCCGATCTGCCTGCGATAGCCGTGGACTGGATAGAGCGTCGCAGGGAGCGCGGGTGACGCCCGCGGGCGGGGAAGGTGCGGCGGAGCCCCCCTGCGGAGCACCTCAGTTGCGCGTTAGCCCGAAGGATGTACAATGAGGATGCAGGATTATGGGTCTCACCTCTGCGAGCTCAAAGAACGGGGAAATATATGGCTGATCGTCCCGTTGAGAATAAGAAGCGCGTGCTGATCTACATTGAGGACGAGCCTGCCATGATCGAGCTGGTAAAGCTGATCCTGGAAGGC
>DRKO01000192.1 GCA_011051745.1 Chloroflexota bacterium
CCGAGGAACGCAACCAGTGCCCAGGGGAAAAGAGTTGCCAGTCCCCAGACAGGCATCGCACGTGGCTCACGGGCCATGATCCAGCGGAGGGGCCAGTCAACACCCCAGACCAGCACGCTGGCGACCAGAACCAGCCCGGGGATGAGAAGGGTTTTCAGGCGTTCTTCCTCATGCCACAGCAGGATCAGGATCGCGATGCCTGACACATGCGGCTTGATGGACGCCAGCAATAACCCCACCCCGCGCAGGTAAGGGCCGGGCGAAAGCAGGGCCAGAGTTAATCCGACGACGACCACCACGTCTACCTGACCGAGCCAGATCAGGCCAAGAGCGGGGAAAGAAAGTAGCACGTAGATGGCGTTCGTCCCCAGCCGGTCGCTGGCCCATATCAGGCCAATGACGGTGAGAAATACCCACACCGGCCACAGAATGGCAGGCGGGATAAGGCGGATGGGGGCCAGTATCCAACTGGCGTGCCAGGGATTGTAACCACAGGTCAGGCAGCCGCTCACAAAGGGGCGATAATAGGCGTGGAGGTCCTGCCCGCCCGGCAACAGGAAAGCCGCTATTGTAACGATCACGACCAGCTCGATCAGGATGGCTTTCCTCAGGGGGACACGGGGGCTTTTTCGCTCTTTTGACATGGTTCAGATACCGACTTCTAACCGTTTCGTTTGCATATCCGGGCAGGCTCAGGTATGCTGCTGCCGGTTGAATTACGGTCGTCCCAGGGCAGCCGCCTCTCCCATTCCCCGCCGGAGTCCGTCCGATCCTGGAGGCCGCAAGAGAGGCAAACTCCGCGCGACTGTCAGATTGCGTGAGGCACATTCAACGGAACAGGAGCTTATGGCACGCCACCCGTATATTGCTATTGAAGGCGTGATCGGGGTGGGTAAGACCTCGCTCGCCCGCCTGCTTGAACCTGAGTTTGGCGGTCAGGCTCTGCTGGAGGAATTCGAGGAAAACCCCTTCCTCTCCGATTTCTACGCCGACCGTGAGCGATACGCCTTCCAGACTCAGATCTTCTTCCTGCTCAGCCGCTACCGGCAGCAGACCTCCACCGTCCCCAGGGCCCTGCTGAAAGGGCCGGTCATCGCCGATTACACCTTCGCCAAAGACCGGCTGTTTGCCCATCTCAACCTGAAGAGCGATGAGCTGGCAGTGTATGAGCGCGTCTATGCCGCCCTGAGCGAAAAGATCCGGCATCCTGACCTGCTGGTATACCTCCGCGCCGATCTGGATGTTCTGATGAAACGGATCGCGATGCGTGACCGACCCTATGAACGCAACATGGACCCCGATTATATCGAACAACTGCGCCTTGCCTATGAAGAGTTCGCCGCCACCTATCAGGAAGCGCCGGTTCTTACTATTGATACCAACAATCTGGATTTTGTGCAGAACCCCGATGATCTGGCGCTGGTGGTGGAACGCATCAAGAGCAGCCTCCAGTATGGGACCTATCAGGCCTCGCTCCCCGGCGTAGAGGCGATGGCGCTCCGCGAGCCGGAGGCAATTTTACATGATCTGGAGGCCGGGCCGCACGGGCTGCCGGATTTTCAGCAGTTTCACCTCTCGCTCGACGCCGAAAAAGGCTTTGATCCTGATCTCTTCCTGAACTTCATCTGTATGAGCGAGGAAATCGGGGAACTGGCCCGCGTGCTGAAAGTGATGTGGATACAGATGAACCGGCTGCAGAAGGAGGGGCGGAGCACCGAGGAGGCGCGGGAGGAGGCGCTCAGCCAGCATCGTCAGCAGATACAGGAGGAGTTAGCCGATTGCCTGGCATATCTGCTCAAGCTCAGCAACTACGCGGGGGTTGACCTTGAGTCGGCGTATCTGGAGAAGATGAGCATTAACGCCCGGCGTCGCTGGAAGGACGGGCGGATCGTGAAGGAGGAAGATTAATTGGGCGTCAACAAGAAGTTTATAGCCATCGCCGGAAACGTCGGCGTTGGGAAAAGCAGCCTGACGCGCCTGCTGGCCGAGCGGCTGGGCTGGGAGCCATTCTATGAGGCGGTAGACGATAACCCCTACCTAGCTGACTTCTACCGCGATATGAGAAGCTGGAGCTTCCACTCGCAGATTTTCTTCCTGACGCGGCGTCTGCGCCATCACCGCCAGCTACTCGACCATCCCAACTCGGTTGTGCAGGATCGCAGCGTGTATGAGGATGCGGAGATTTTCGCCCGCAACCTGTATGAGCAGGGCAACATGGCCGAGCGGGACTACCGGAGCTACCGCGAACTGTACGAGGTGCTGACCCAGTTCCTCCCACCGCCTGATGTGGTCGTTTACCTGCGAGCTTCGGTGGATACGCTGCTACAGCGCATTCGCCTGCGCGGACGCGAGTTCGAGCAGAATATTGACCCCGGCTATCTGGAGCAACTCAACCGGCTCTACGAGGAGTGGATCGAGGGCTTCACGCTCGGCCCGGTGCTCATAGTCCCCGCCGACGACCTGGATTTTGTGGCCCACAGCTCCCACCTTGACCTTATTATCGCGAAGATTCGCGAGAAGCTGGCCGGGAAAGACGAAGTGTTTTTTCTAGAGGAGGAGATCGCGCGGGTCAACGGGCTGGCGCATTAAGCATCTCCCTCTCTCCGTCCGGTTGAAGCGCAGGGGGCCGGGTGTTCATGCCCGGCCCGCTTCGATCCATGCAGAAGAGCCCCCTGTTGTATACTAGAAATACCGTTGTACTCTGTTCTGGCTGTGAGCAGAAAGGGCTTGACCTGATGGCTGATGAACTAAGAGAGCGGCTGCGCATCTCCGAGAGCCAGCTAGAGGCGATCAACAACTTACTCCTCGATCCCGACAACAAAGCAATCTCGGCCCTGCTTGACATCGTCGCTAAATACGGAACCCCGGAAGAGATCAACCGTAAGGCGGAAGAGGCACGGAAGCTGGAGAACCTGACCGCCCGTCTGCGGGAGACCGGCTCACCGTACCTTGAGGATGTGGAGTGGCTGATCGAGCAGCGGGACGCCGGGGCCTTCATCACGGTGGATGAGTACCGTCGGAAAGTGCTGGGCGAGAGGGCCGACAGCATGACGTTCAAAGACGACTTCGCCGTGACGCTGGAGATCAGCGCAGCACAGTACTTCCCCTGGCTGCGGGTGGAGGCCGAGCAGGCGATCTCCAACGGGGAGCTGATGCCGGGCCGCTTCATCCGCGTGCGCAAGATGAAGGAACAGGAAGCGGACAACGGGGACATCATCGCTTTTGCGGCTGCCATGCAGGTGATGGGCGCAAGCTATGTGGAGACGCTCGACACCAGAGGCACGGACGGCTCGAACGTTCATCTGGGCGGGCCGGAGACGATCACGGGCTACTTCGGCGGGGTCGGCGAGCCGAACGAGTACGCCCTCAAATGGGTGGATGAGCTCCTCTACTATTACACCACGTACGGCATCAAGCAGGTGCTCAACGTCAATCCGGGGACCGTTTTTCTGGGCTACATGCTTTACAGGCTCGGCCTCGATATCGAATTCAAAATCTCCGTCTTTATGGGGAACGATAACCCCTACGCCGCGCTGTGGACCCTGATCGGCGCGAAGCTGTTCGCCCGCGAGGACGGAACCAGCCCCCTGATCGGCTTCAACTGGAGCAACTCGGTTAACAACGAGACGATGGAGATCACCGCCGTCTTTCGGAAAGCGCTCGGCTTCGAGGACGTGGTCCGCTTTGAGCACCACATCACCGAGGCATGGCGTCACATCGTCCGCCAGCCCTACGACCGCCGCGATGAGCTCCTCGAACTGGCCGACCATGTCAGGAACATCTCGGCCAAGCACGAAGGAGGCGACGTAGAGGTGGAGCAGGCGCTGGAGGCAGAAGACGAACATCCCTCAGACATCCTCGACTACTTCCGCGACAAAGAGGAGATCATCGCCGCAGGGGACTGGGACGCCCTGCTGCGCAACTATCTGGAGAAACACAACGCCCTGAACCATACCGCGCGTGCGCTGACCGAGCGGGGTCTCTCCTTCATCGCCGCTCCGAAGCTGCATCACCGCTGACAACCGGAATATCAAAAAGAGCGACGGGGCACTGGTTCAGGCCAGCGCCCCCGTTTTGCGTGGCGACTCTGCCACACGCCTAGTCGAGCATTTCGAGCAGACGTTCGTACTCCTCATCGGCGATGCCGAAGTAATTCTCCGGCTGTGGGAACGTCCCCTCGGTGACCTCCTGCACGTACTGCTTCAGCCCGTTCTGAATGACCTCGCCCGCGTTGCCATAGACCTTTGCCATCCGGGGCTTGAACTTGGGATACAGCCCGAACATATCGTGGTAGATCAGCAGTTGGCCGTTGGCGTGCGGCCCGGAACCGAGGCTGATGATCGGGATGTTGGCCCGCTCGGTGATCAGCTGGCAGACACGATCGGGGACCAGTTCAAGCAGAATCGAATAGGCCCCCGCCTCCTCCAGGATTTTCGCGTCCTCAATGATGCGGGCCGCCTGCTCCGCCCCCTTTCCCTGAAGGCGGAAGCCGCCCAGCGCCGAGGCGCTCTGGGGCGTCAACCCCAGATGGCCCATCGCCGGGATGCCTGCCCTGACGATGCCTTCCATCCGGTCGGCCATCTCGCGCCCACCCTCCAGCTTGATGGCATCGCAGCCCGCCTCCGCCATAAAGCGCCCGGCGCTGCGGATCGCGGTCTCAACGGAGGGTTGGTAGCTCATGTAGGGCATATCACCGATCAGCCAGACATGGGGCGCACCCCGCCGGACAGCCTGCGCGTGGCGGATCATGTCGTCCATGGTTACGGGCAGGGTGCTGTCGTAGCCCAGCATCGTCATGCCCAGGCTGTCGCCAACCAGAACCATATCCACCCCGGCCTGATCCTGAAAGTACGCCGTCGGGTAGTCGTAGCAGGTCAGCATCGTGATCGGCTTGCCCTCGCGATACTTCTTGTAAAGCATGGGCAGCGTGACTTTTTTCCGCTCCGTCATGGTAGAGCTTCTCCTTGTCAGAAAATACGGATCAACCTGTGCAGCCCCCGGCAGGCCCCGGCCAGAAGGGCCTGCCCCCTTCAAAAGAGTCAGCCTTTACCGTTATTGTACACCTAGCGTCCGGGCTTCAATGCGGCAGCCACGACCTCAATCGGGTGGAGCGCCTTCCGTCCAGTCGTGTGGTGAATCTGTTCCCGGCAGGATGTGCCGGTGGCGCAGATGATCGTCTCCGGTGAGGCGGCTCGCACTGCCGGGGCCAGCGACATTTCGGCCAGTTTGATCGAGAGGTC
>DRKO01000193.1 GCA_011051745.1 Chloroflexota bacterium
GCCTCCGGCTGGATGTCGTGGATGACACCGTAGGCGGCGGCGTGGGCCTGAAGCATGTTGTAGAGCACCCGGAAATACTCGCCCATGTCACTGACGCCGGGCGGCCACTTGCCGAGGAAGTAGCTCTGGGCGGCATAGACGTTTGGCTCGTTGATCGTGCACCACGTGTCGCACAGGTCGAGCAGGTCGCCGACCGTCTTCCTCACGTAGTTGCGGAACCACTCCGGTGACTCAGGGTGCAGCCAGCCGCCGCGCTCGGCCATCCAGAGGGGGTTGGTGAAGTGGTGCAGCGTGACCATCGGCTTAATGCCCGCCTCGCGCATGGCCTTGAGAATCTCACGGTAGCGGTCGAGCGCGTCGTGATCCCACTCGCCGGCCCTTGGCTCGATGCGGCTCCACTCGACGGAGAGGCGGTGAGCGCTGGTGTGCAGGGCGACCATGCGCTCGATGTCCTCCTCGGCGCGGCCTGCCCACCAGTCGCACGCCTTGCCGGAGGTGTGGTCCCGGAAAATGCGGCCCTCGTCTTTCTGCTCCCACTGCCACCAGTCGTTGTTGGTGTTGTCCCCCTCGACCTGATGAGACGAGGTGGCCGTGCCCCAGAGGAAATCGGGCGGGAAATAAAATGTCGCGTCAGCCATGATTGTTCCTGTTCCTGAGCGGGTGGATATTCTGCGGGCCTATTCCCTGCCCTCTCTCAGCCGCCGGACGCCGACGATCACCCCTGCAATAAGGCTGAGGGCCGCCGCCGCGATGCTGCCGTAGCGGATCAGGCTTCGCCTGCGCCCGCTTTCCTCGCCCGTCGCCGTTTCTCCGGCGGAGGGCAGAGGCTTCTCGTCTTCCTCCGGCCCCGTCTGCCCGGTCGCGATCAGGGAGGGGCGCATCATCTCGAAAATCTCGTGGCGGCTGCGCCTCTGCCGGACGACCTGCACGGCGTCGTCGCTGGGGACGATGCGCGAGCCGTACCGGTTGGCGTACACCTGTGTGAACTCTGCGCCCAGGAAGAACACCTGCGCGGAGTAATACACCCACACCAGCAGCGCAACCAGCGACCCCGCCGCGCCGTAGGCCGATCCAATGCTGCTGTGTCCCAGATAGAGGCCGATCAGCATGTTGCCGAGTGTGAACAGAAGCGAGGTGGCCGCGCCGCCGATCCAGACATCTTTCCAGGCTATCTCGGCGTCGGGCAGGGTTTTATAAATGAAGGCGAACAGCAGCGTAAACACAGTAAAGGAGACGAAAATCTTCACGGTCTGCAGGGTGCGGAGGAGGACGATCATCCTGACCAGACCGGGCAGGGCGGGAAACCAGACGCTGATCTGATTGCTCAACACTCCCAGAAAGGTATCGAGCATGAGGGAAAGGATCAGCAATGACCCGGCCTCCAGCACGACGGCGAACGAGATCAGCCGGTCTTTGAGGATGCCCTTCACGCCCCGGTCGGGGCGGGGCTCGATCTCCCAGACGGTATTCAGGGCGCTCTTGAGCTGCCCGAAGACGCCGGACGCGCCGAACATCAGCATCCCGATGCTGATCACCGTCGCCAGAATGCCCGACCCCGACATGTGGGCGTTCTGGAGGATGGTCTGGATGACACGGGCGGCGTCCTCTCCCATCGCGTTGCGGGTCTGGGCGACGATCTCGCTCTGGATGGCGTTGTCTTTCAGGATGGTGCTCGCGATCACGACGACCAGAATCAGGAGAGGCGCAAGGGAGAGGGCGGTATAGTAAGCCAGCGCTGCCCCCAGTTGAGAGGCGTTGTCCCGGCTCCACTCGCGGAAGGTCTCCCGGAGCAGGATACCGGTCTCCCGCAGAACGAAGAGGGCCGTTTCTTTGAGGTTCCTCTTCTTCTCCCCGTCGGCGTCGCCTCTGCCTTCCTCTTCAGCCAGCAGGTTGTTGATGGACATAGGTTCCGCCGTTTGTCACTTCCAGCGCAGATTATCGGTCAGCGCCACGCTGATGGCTTCCGCCAGATCGGCGTAGTAGGGATCGCCCGGCGCAGTCTGGGCGGGCATGTGAAGCCGCCCGCACCCCGGACAGCGCAGCGCGGGAACGGTCGCCGTCATCGTGATAAGCGTCCCCCGGGGGGATTTCGCCTCGAAGCGGAAGGTGGCGACCGTCCAGTCCTCGCCGATCTCCAGACGGCACTCGCGGCAGAGCTGGCGCGACTTGAACAGCCCGCGCCGCAGGCGGGCGACGTACTCCGGTCGGGAGAAGGTCATGTCGAGCACCGAGACGCCCAGATCGCGCCAGTACCAGTACAGTCCCTCGCAGCCCGCCGGACAGACGCGGGTGGGGATGCCCTCAATTGTTACCTGAAACTTCCCGACCTTTGCCGTCCGGCTCTGATCCGGTCCGTCAATCAGCCTGCGGCCACAGGTCGGGCAGGTCTTTAACGTCCGGCTCATTCCCTCACCACCTGCGCCATGATCTCACGCGCTCCGGTATCCACAAAGCCGACCTGACGGGCCAGTTCCAGCGAGATGTCGTTGCCGTCGGTGACGTTATAGAGCGGGGTAATGCCCTGCCTGAGCAGTTCCTCCACCAGCGCGTTGACGACCGCCCGTCCCCGTCCCCGTCCCCGCTCCTCCGGCTCCACGTGGACGTAGACCTCGGCGAAGATGGGCGAACACCAGTTGACACC
>DRKO01000194.1 GCA_011051745.1 Chloroflexota bacterium
CTTCTGGGGACGGGCGTCGGGGTGTGGCTTGCCGGTGGCGGGCTCGGCGGAGTCGCCGGAGGGCGGACGGCTGAAACTGCCGGGCTGGGGCTGCTGCTGGCGACGCTGGCGATCTCGCTTCTCCTGCTCGATAACACGCTCGTCGAAGGGCGGTCGCTGGCGGCGGTTGACGCCCACGATGAGGCGCTGATTGCCGCGCTTGGCCCGCAGCCGGGGCTGGTCTACTCGCCCAGCTTCGATCTGATCGGCCCGGCGGCGGCGCGGGCGTCCCTCCGCACGCTGCACGGCGTGGACCCCTTTCAGCTTCGATCCCATGCCGCGCTCATCGCGCAGGCGGCAGGTGTGGAACTGTCGGGCTACAGCGTCCTTGCGCCGCCTCTCCCCGCCGATGTCGAGGACATTCGGACGGCCCTTCAGGATGTCCGGCCCGATTATGATCTGCTGTCCGCGCTGGGCGTCGAGTGGATCGTGGCGCGTTTCCCGCTCGAAGGGGATCGCCTGCGGCTGCACGCGCGGGTGGGCGAGAGCTACGTTTACCGCCTTGAGCCGGATCGCACCCCCTCGCCTCCTCCCTGTTGCCTCGAGGGGGAATATCGCCCCACTGCCGACCTGATCGGCCTGACGGTGACCGGAGCGACGCTTGCCGCGCTGGCCGGTCTGGCGATCTGGAAGAGACGGAGGGCGCATGTCGGCGCGTAGAGTCTCACCTGCTGAGTGGCGCTGGGTGGCGGTTGCCGCTCTGCTGCTCATGTTTCTGACCACCGTCCCTTATGTCGTCGGTATGTTGAATGAAACGCCGGAGATGACCTTCGGCGGTTTTCTCTTTGGCCTCGACGATATGCACTCCTACCTCGCCAAGATGCGCTACGGGGCGCGTGATGGCTGGCTTTTCCATCTGGTCTACACTCACGAGCCGCATCGGGGCGGGGTCGTCTTTGTCTTTCACCTTGCGCTGGGCAAGCTGGCGGCGTGGGTGACGGGCGAGGGGGCGCTCGTCTCGGCGCGGGCGCTGGTGTTCACCTATCACGCCGCGCGGGTGGTCTTCGGGTTGCTCCTGCTGGCCGTGCTGTATCGCTTCGTGGCCGAATATCTGGAGAAGCCGTCCCGGCGTCGGCTGGCCTGGACGGTTGCCGCCCTGATGGGCGGGCTGGGCTGGGTGTTGCTCCTTATCGCGTCGCTGACCGGCCTTGACCTCAGCGCGGCGTTCGATCTGGGGGCCAATGCCTTTGCCACCACGCCGCTTGAGCTGTACGTGCCGGAGGCGTTCACGCTGCTTCTGCTGTATGGCCTGCCTCATCTGGCACTGGCGCGAAGCCTGCTGCTCATCGGCTGGCTGGTGTTTTTCCGCTCCCTCGATGCGGACGACTGGCGGCGGGCCTTGCTGGCCGGGCTGGCCTGGCTGGGGATGGGCGTCATCGTGCCCTTTTACGCCGCCCTGCTGGGGGTTCTGATCGCGACCTGGCTGGCGGGGCTGCTTGTTCTGCGCCGTCGTCTCCCCGGCGCGGAGCTGCGTCTGGCGGCGCTGGCCGGGGCTTTTCCTCTGGCTATCCTGCTGTATAATGTCTGGCTCTTCTCCGGCGATCCGGTCTTTGCTGCCTGGTCGGCGCAGAATCAACTCGCCTCCCCGCCGCTTCTGGACTACCTTCTGGCCTACGGGCTGTGGATCGGGCTGGGCGGCGTCGGGCTGGCGGGCCTGCTGCGCCGGGGCCTGACCCGCCGCACGGTGCTGCTCGTGAGCTGGCCTCTGGCCGTTGCCCTGATGGTCTACCTGCCGGTCAACGTTCAGCGCCGCCTGCTGGAAGGCGTGATCGTCCCCCTCAGCGTTCTGGCGACGCTGGGGGCATGGCGGCTGGTCGGAGAAAAGCGTCCGGGCTTCGGCTGGCGTCTGCGCTGGCTTGCGCTGGCCGGACTGATCGGGTTATCGTTGCCCTCGGTGGTTCTGCTGCTGGGTGGCGGGGTGCTGACGGCGAGTGAGCCCCGGTGGCCGGTGTTCCATCCGGCGGACGAGCTGGCCGCGCTCGACTGGCTGCGCGGGCACGCCCCGCCGGAGAGCGTCGTCCTCTCGACCTTCGAATCGGGGAACGTCATTCCGGCCTACGCCGGGGTGCGCGTGTACGTCGGGCACGGCCCGGAAACGGTGAATAGCGGTCAGAAGCGCATCCTTGCAGAAAGGTTCTTTCAGGGAGAGATGAGCGACTCGGAACGGCGGGCGTTACTTGAAGAGGCGGGCGTGGCTTATGTCTGGGTCGGCCCTCTGGAGCGTGGCGAGGGCTGCGCGGGCACGGGCTGTTTTGATCCGGCCCGGCTGGGTTTGCGGGAGGTCTTCTCTCAGGGTCGTTACATCATTTATGAGGTTCCCCGCCCATGATCGCTCGCCTGCGCCCTCACCTGCCGCTCATCGTTCTGGTCGCTTCGTTGCTGATCCTGTTCTACCGCCTGCTGCTGGGTGAGGTGATCTTCTGGGGTGTCCCGCTCCTCCAGTTCTACCCCTGGCGGGAGATGGCGTTTGGCCTGCTCCGACGGGGACAACTGCCCCTCTGGAATCCTCTCGTGGGCAATGGCGCTCCCCTGCTGGCGAATTATCAGGTCGCCGTTCTCTACCCTCCCAACTGGCTGAACCTGCTTATCCCCACCGAATATGCAATGGGGCTGATCGGGGTGCTGCACCTCGTCTGGGGCGGGCTGGGGATGGTGGCCTATCTCCGTCGTCTGGGTGTGGAGCGGCTGGGGCAGGGGGTCGGGGCGCTCGCCTTTGCGCTGAGCGGCTATCTGCTGGGGCGCTTCGGCTTTCTGAGCATCACATCCACGGTTCCCTGGCTCCCCTGGCTGATGTGGGCCATAGATGGCCTGTTCCTCGCCTCCGATGGCAGGGAGACGCGCCGCAGGGTTGCCCTGCTGGCCCTCATCTGCGGGATGATGCTGCTGGCCGGTCACGCCCAGACGGCGGCCTACAGCCTGACGCTGGCGGGCGCTTACGCGCTCTGGCGGGCTTATGCGCTCCGGCGGGCGGGTGTGGCCCCTCTGGTGCTCGCTCTGGGGGCGGTCGTGCTGGGTGTGGCGCTGGCGGCCATCCAGCTTGTTCCCACTCTTGAGCTGGCGCGCTCTTCCCAGCGTGTCGGCGGGCTGGATCGCGAGTTCGCCTTCACCTATTCCTTCTCCCCCGCCCGTTTTCTGACGCTCCTCATGCCGAATCTGTTCGGC
>DRKO01000195.1 GCA_011051745.1 Chloroflexota bacterium
CTCCCGTCCCCTATCTGGTCAATGCGGTGCAGGATGCCGCCGGGCAGTGGGCGCTGCCTCTGCCGGTTGAAACGTTACTCTTCTGGGCCTGGCAACGCTGGGAGGTGGAAGTTGCCCACCGCGAACTGAAAACCTCTTTCGGCCTGGGCGACAAACAGTGCTGGAACCCGCTCGCGGCCCTGCGCTCCGTCCAGTGGTCGGCCTGGGTCTATTCGCTCCTCCTGCTGGCTGGCTACCGAACCTGGGGATTATGCCGCGGCCCAACCGTCCCCTCCCGCTGGTGGCGTGGCTCCGGCCGCTGGTCCCTCACCACCCTCTGGCGTGCCTATCGCGCCGCTTTCTGGGGCAGCCACGTTTTCCACCCCCTTCTTCTCCCATTCCCGTCCAACTGGCCCGAAAAAGAGGCTCTCCTCTCCTCCTACCTCAATCCCCTGTTCGCCGCCGCCCGTACCTGACCGCTTTTCTGCCTCTTTTCGGCCCTTTCTGCCTCCCGAATGCCCTTACCTGCCCGGTATGGGCTCCTTCAAAGTGCTAAACTCCAGGGGCGAGGCATGCCTCGCCCCTACTCGCCCCACCCTCGCCACACGCCATCTGCTATATGCCATACGCCATATGCTATCTGCCATTCGCTATACGCCCTCTGCCATACGCCATATGCCATCTGCCTCGTGGAGTTTGCCCGCAGGGCAAATCTCCTGAATCAATTCGCCAAAGGCGAATTGATCATGATCAAACGATCAATTGACTCCCGCCCATTCCGTGCTATACTACACCTAGAACATACGTTCTCTCCGGCCTTGCCGGTGCAGAACCAACCCCACCGCAGCAATGCGGAACCCGTCCGCGCGGCGAGGGACGGCCACAGGGCCGCTACCGTGGATCGACGTGGCCCTCGTCCCCACCGCACGAACGGGCTCGCCCGCCCTCGTGAACCGGTGAGCGCGGATCGCAGCCGGGGAACTCAGGCGGGCAGGAAGGAGAGTCGTCCACCACACAAACCGATTTGCCGCTCCGACCGGCGCTCAGGCCCCGCCTGAACGGCCTGCCGGAACGGCCAGTCAACTGAATAGTATCGGACGCACAGACGCCACGGCCAGTGGGGTTTCGCCGCAGTGCTTCAGATGATCACGACGATCACGATCAGGAAGAAAACGACGACCAGTATCTCCAGCCACGGGCTGGCGAGGAACCGCAGCGGCAGCCACGCGATCAACTGTGCGCTGGGCGAATCGGGGAAGTTCAGCGGGCTGACGATCCAGGGGAACGGATACTGGGAGACGTGGGCATACCACCACAGCGCCCCGATGATCAGATAGCCGTTCAGCAGGCCGACCAGCAGACCCAGCAGCCCTTCCTGGATGGTCTCACGCGGGCGGTTGGCCTTCGTCCGGTGACGGGCCGCCGTATCTATCAACACCGGCCCCTGATACCCGAAGAAGACGACGATCAGGAGGATCGCGGCTTTGAACATCACCAGCCGGCGCAACGTGCCCAGCGGGTCGGCGGCCAGCATCTCTGGAGGCGTCCGCTCGACCAGCACCTGCCACACCCATGGGCTGATCTGCTCGATGATGAACATCGCCAGAATAGCCGCCGCCGTCACCTGAATCTCACGCACCCAGCCACGCATCAGGCCGATGATGCCAAAGCCTATGATCGCGAACCAGAATACAGCCGAAAGTTCTATCACGTGCCTTTTCCCCGGCTTTCTGTTGAAGCGGCCTGCACCGGTCCGGCCAGGACCTCTGCCACACGCGCGGCTGCGTCGGGCCGCCGGAGCGCCCGACAGGATGCCGCCATGCGCTCCCGCCGGTCGCCGTCTTTCAGCAGCCCGCAGACCAGCGGCGCGAGGTCTTCCTCCAGCCGGTCATCGTCAAGGCGGAGCGCAGCCCGGCGCGAAACCAGATACTCGGCGTTCGTCTTCTGGTAACGCCAGGCATGCGGATATGGGACCAGTATAGCGGGTAAGCCAAACAGGGGAAACTCTCCCAGTGTGCTGGCTCCGGCGCGGGAAACCACCAGATCGGCGGCGGCCAGCGCCAGCGCCATGTCGTCGGTGTGCAGGTAGGCTACCGGATGGTAGCGGGCAGCTAATTCCGGGGGCAACTCATCGGCGCGGCGTTGCACCCACTCCTGATCCAGCCTACCACTGATGTGGATGATCTGGCAACCGGGGCCATCGCCCTCACAGGCCAGAATGCGCTCCAGGCTGGTTGTCAGCGCCCGGTTGATGCTCCGCGCGCCGGTGCTGCCGCCAGAGACCAGCAGCGTCAGCATCCCCTCCGCCAGCCCGAAGCGCTTCCGCGCCCGCTCGCGCGTCGCCGCCGCCTCACCGAGCGGCTGGCCGAGCACATCGTAGCCCGCCGCCCGCAGCAGCGCCGGACGCACCGGATAGCCCGTCTCAATCGCCTGGCCGGGCCGGAAGAAGCGCGCCGACTCAGGGGCCACCACCGCCACCCGCGCCGCCACGCGGCTCAGAACCCGGATCGTCCCCCCCGGCTCAAGGTCGGGCATCAGGATCACGACCGGAACGCCGCTCAGCCAGCAGGCCAGCGTGGCCGGGATCGTCACCCAGCCGCCGGTCATCAGCAGCACGTCGGGCCGGAAGCGCCGCACCAGCCCCAGCGCCCGCAGCGTTCCGGCGGCGATGCGGGGCAGGCTGATCAGCGCCCGCGCCCCCACCCCCGCAATCGGCCCGCCGGGCACGGCCTCGAACGCGATCCCCTCTCGCTCCACCAGATCGCGCTCCGGGCCGCGCTTCCCGCCAACCCACAGGAAAACCGTGTCAGGCTGGCGGGCTTTCAGGGCTTCGACGACGGCCAGGGCAGGGTACACGCCGCCCCCTGTTCCCCCGCCTGAGATCATCACGCGCATAAAGACATGTCAGCCTTCGATGAGTGGGAGCGACAGGCAGATAACGCATCGCCGACGGTGACCGGCCCCGCCCCTAATAGTCCACACTCCCCCGGCGTCCCACGCGGGAGAGCCGCATCTGTCGGCGGGCGCGTCGCTGGTATTCGTAGTCCACGCCGCGCAGCCGCCCGCCGACCGGTCGGCGGCGCGAGATGCTCATCAACAGCCCGACGCTGGTCATCACCAC
>DRKO01000196.1 GCA_011051745.1 Chloroflexota bacterium
GGAGGACGGTGTCCATGTGAACGTCATAGAGGAGGGTAGGGCCGTCTCCGGTTCCCAGCCGCACGACGACGTTTCCCACCCGGTCGGTGGTGGTGACATCGGCAAGCCCGATTTCCGAAAGGTGCTCCTGAATCAGGCGGGCGATCACCTCCTCTTCTCCAAAGGGGCTGGGCGTCTGCACCAGATGACGCAGGAAGCGCGTCATCTGTTCGCGTTCATCGGGCGTGAGCGCCAGCCCGGCAATGGAAGCCTGCGATGAGAGAATAGAATGGGGAGGCATTTTCTCAATAAGCTCCATGTCCGAATAAGACGTAAGGGATGGTCTGTAGCAGAATTCGGATGTCGAGGTCAAGCGACCAGTTCTCGATGTAGAAAATGTCGAGCAGGCACATCTCTTCGAAGGGAACATCGCTCCGCCCGCTGACCTGCCACAGGCCGGTAATCCCCGGCAGGACGGTGATACGCTGCATCTGCCAGGGCTCGTACTGGGCCACCTCTTCCGGTGTGCCGGGCCGGGGGCCAACCAGGCTCATTTCCCCGCGTAGCACGTTCAGAATCTGGGGAATCTCGTCTATGCTGAAGCGTCGGAGCCACTTCCCCACGCGGGTTGTACGCGGGTCGTTTTTCATCTTGAAGAGCGGCCCGTCGGCCTCGTTCAACTCGGCCAGAGCGGCTTTCATCCTCTCCGCCCCGTCAACCATGGAGCGGAACTTATAGACGTAGAACTCCCGCCCGTCCTTACCGACGCGCTTCTGTTTGAAGAGCACCGGCCCCGGCGAGTCCAGCTTGATCAGCACGGCCACGATCACAAAGAGCACCGCGAAGAAGGGCATGATGAGCAGGCTGACCGTCAGATCGATCACGCGCTTGATCAGGAAAGCGTCGGGGCTCAGGCGGGCAGGCCCCGGCCCGATCAGGGGGATGCCGTTCAGGCTGTTGAGGTCCACACGGCGCATACGCTGCTGGAAAACATCGGGCACAACCCGGACGCGGACGTTCCCGCGCTCGCACTCATCCACGATGCGAAGTATCTTGCGATGGTACATCCAGGGAAGCGTCACGATCACCTCGTCCACCTTCTCATCGGCGATCACCTGCGGCAGGTTCTCCAGCCCGCCGAAGCCCTGAATGCGCCCTATTTTGCCGTCACCTTTGGAGGGGTCGTCGTCCACGTAGCCGACGACCTGATACCCCAGCGTCGGGTCGGCCAGGATGTTCTGCATCACCGCCCGGCCTACCTCCCCCATGCCGACGATCAGCACGCGGTCAACGCCGATCCCGCGCCGCCGTCGCCTGCTCTCGATGGCCTGCCTGACCAGACGGGCCAGCGACAGAAAGAGGATGATCAGCCCGCCCGCGAGCAGGAGCATCCCACGCGAATAATAGGGGGGCTGGATGAAGAACGTGATCGCCATCACGATCACGATGCTGGTCGCTGTACCGCTCGCCAGCCGGTAAACGTCGTACAGCCAGCGACGCCCCCGTCGCTGCTCGTACAACCCGTCAATGCGGAAGGAAAGCAGGCAGAGGGCGGTCAGCAGGAGGGCGTAAGGGATGTAGGGCGTAAACGGCGCATCGTAGAGCGGGGGGACGGGGTACGGGAAGCCCAGCTTATAGCGAACGAGATACGATAGCCAGAAGGCAACGACGATCAGGACGATGTCTGTCAGGATGAGCAAGCCAAGCGAGGTTTTTCTGGATGTCACGGTGTCACCTCTCCTGGCGGTTCAACGCCCGACGGTAAGACGCGACCACCTGTCGGGCGGTCTGTTCCCATGTAAAGCGCCGCGCACGCTGCCGCCCGCGCTCCGCCAGCGCGGAACGGGCCGCCGGATCGCTCAACAGGCCGGAGAGAGTCTCTGTCCAGGCACGGGCATCATCGGGAGGAAGCAGCAAACCATCCGGGCCGACGGCCTCCGGCAGGGACGTGGTGTTTGAGGCAACAACGGGCAACCCGCAGGCCATCGCCTCAAGCAGCGGCAGGCCGAACCCTTCATACACGGAAGGATAAACAAACACCTCTGCTGAATTGTACCACATCGGCAGTTCATCGGCGGGCACATAGCCCGGTGTGAGCACATCTTCCTCCAGGCCAAGCGCCTCGATTAGAGCAAATATTCGCTCAAATTGCCAGCCTTTCCCGCCGACCAGCGCCAGCTTAACCGTCCTCCGCTGAGGAAGGCGGGCGTAGGCCCGGATCAGCATCTCCAGATTTTTACGCGGCTCCAGAGTCCCCACATAGAGGATGATCCGCTCCGGCAGGCCACGACGGGCGCGGAAGGACTCAACCTCCTGCCGGGGGAGCGGACGAAAGTACGGGCTGACGCCCGGCAGGGCCACGTCCACACGCGGGGCCGGGACACCCAGCAGGCGCGTGATCTCCTCTCTGCCGCTTTCGGAGATCGCGATCACACGCCGGGCACGCCGGGCCGAGGCCGCCGTGATCAGCCGCAGGTAGAGCCGACGGCCTGCCGTCAGGCGTTCTGGATAGCGGAGAAAGCTCAGGTCAAAGATCGTCACCACCGAGGGGCCGGGCCATAACA
>DRKO01000197.1 GCA_011051745.1 Chloroflexota bacterium
CAGTTCGAGCACCTGACCCGGAATCGAGAAGCTGAGGGCCGCGTATCGGGCGGGGACGACCTCGCCTGTTGCGCTGACGAGCGGGGCAGCTTCTGCCCCCGGCGTGGCTTCCAGTGCGGGGGTTTCCTCCCCAGGGGCCGCACAGGCCACTGTGAGGAGCGTTACCGTCCCTGCCAGTAGCGCGGTGAGCAGGAAGCTACTCTGCTTGCAACAAGGCTGCATAGCCTCGTTCTCCTTCTCCATCGGTAACCAAATATGGGGGACCTCCCGTTATTCTCAGCCGGGGAGACGCCACCATCCGGCGGGCCTGTAGATGTAATTGTACCATTTGTGCAGATGATCGGGGTGGGAGCCCCCTCTGATGAGAGAATTCACGAATTATTTATAAATCAGAATTGACATAGCTCCGGCAAATCATATATAACCCACAGTGGCAGGTATAACAAAAATATAACATCCGGTGCTCTGAGTGAGGTTGTGAAGGTTCTTGTCGCTGTTCGTTGGAGTAGTGTACCGCTGGGAGAATCAGGGAATGGGAAAAGAAGAATTACCGGGCAGGGAAATCCGGATCGGCATAATCGGTACGGGTTTTGTGGCGAGGGGCCTGACCCTCTTAATCAGAGAAGATGCACGCTACACCGTCTCGAAGGTGCTGACCCGACGGCCCGTTGACGGTCGGGAGAACTACAATCTGGCCGTCGAGGGAAGCCAGCTTACCAACTCGGTAGACGAACTCATAGAGAATTCGGAGCTGGTTATCGAGTGCTCAGGTGATCCGGTGTATGTCACGGAGCCCCTCGCCAGAATACTTGACGCTGGCCTGCCTGTCGTGACAATGGACGCCGAATTGCACGTTACGACCGGTTCCTGGCTGGCGAGGCGGGGTCACATCACCGAAGCGGTAGGCGATCAGCCCGGCTCGCTGGCCCTGTTGAGGGAAGAAGCCCTTGAGATGGGCTTTAAGCCGCTTGTTCTGGGCAACATCAAGGGGTTTCTGAACCACAACCCGACTCTGGAAGACATGGAGTACTGGTCCAGGCGGAACGGGATCAGCCTGACACAGGTTACTTCGTTCACCGACGGGACGAAACTTCAGGTTGAGCAGGCGCTGGTTGCCAATGGCCTCGGAGCAACCATTGCGAAAGACGGTCTGAACGGCTTTGAATGTGTGGAACTCGCCGACGGCGCCCGGCGGCTGGCAGAAATTGCCGACAAAATACAGGCCCCTATCAGCGATTACGTGCTTTCACCGACTTCGCCGCCGGGCGTCTTCATTGTGGCGACCCACCACCCCGATCAGGCTTCGTATCTGAAATACTACAAACTGGGCGAAGGGCCTTACTATATCCTGGTTCGGCCTTTCCACCTCTGCCACCTGGAGCTCCTCAGCACTGTTAAACGCACTCTGCGGGGGGATGATCCCCTGCTGAACAACAGCCTGACCCCCCAGATCAGCGTGACGACGATCGCCAAGCGTGAGCTGAAAGCCGGGGAGGTGCTCCCACGCGGGATCGGCAGCTTTGATGTCCGGGGAGAGGCGGTCAAGATCGCGGATCATCCCGATCATGTGCCGATCGGGTTGCTCTCAGGGGCTGTCGTCAGGCGGAATATCGAGCCGGGGGAGGAGATCACGTTCGGCGACGTAGACCTGCCCGACAGTCTGGCGCTGGAAGCCTGGCAGGCGATCAGGAAGGAAGTCCTCAATCGGGGAAAAGACATCGCGGACCTGGCGGCTGATTGATCCGCCTGCCGCCGAATCTGAACCCATGCCAGTGCCACCCGAACGCCAGGTGGCACTGTTTATTTGGCCAGCGTATATTCGGGTTACCCTTTGTGGAAGGTAAGAGAGGGTGGCCTTGGAACGTTTTCTCGCCGATACATGGTGGTATGGCCTGACGCGCCGCCTGCCTGAAGAGAAGTTTGTCCGTCTGGCCGGGCTGCGCGTTGAGCAGGGCTTCAGTGCCGTGCAGATCGTGGTGGGGATTCCGCCGGAGGTAGGGCCGGAGAACCCCAGTGCGGCCAGCGACGTTGGGCCAGCCTGGGGGCTGAACGGCGACATTAACCCGGAGTACCTCGCGCTTGCCCGTCGGCGCATCAGGCTGTTGAACGAGATGGGGCTGCTGGCGATTATATACGGGGCGTGGGGGCATCAAATTCGCTGGCTGGGCGTCGAAGGCATGAAGCGCTGGTGGGCGAGCGTCATTCAGGCGACGGGCGATCTGCGGGTGCTCTACTGCCTGACCGGCGAGAGCAACCTGTGGGTGGGCGAGGAAGCCCGGTTGCTGCCGGGTAAAACAACCGGCGACCTGCTCCCCCTGAGAAAGCTGCCTGCGGCTCTGGCCCCTTTTGCGACAAGGGGGGCACACGTCGCGCGGCAGATCAGGCAACGCCTGGCCCCCTCGGAGCGTGCGAGGAAGCGTCGCAGAGGGAACGACCGGATAGCGCAGAGGGTGCAGGAGTGGAGTGAGGTACTGGCGTTCGTGGCAGGGTTGACGGACAGACCCCTTCTGATCCACCCGCTCCCCGGCGAGACCAGCCAGGAGGCCGTCCGTAATCCAGAGTTGCTCTCCGCCGTCACCGTGCAGACAGGGCATGATCCGTCGGTCAGGCCCCTGCTGTGGCGGTGGCCGCAGAAAATCCTTGCCGCCAACCCTGAAGCCAGATATATCAATCTGGAGCCCTGGTATGAGGGGATCGGGGGGCAGTTCGGCCCGGAGGATCAACTGTTCGCCTACTGGGTTTCGATGCTGGCCGGGGCCCACGCTTATTGCTACGGTGCGCACGGCATCTGGAACGTGGGCGACGGGGCGTTTCTCTCGCACTGGGGCGACCAGACGTTTGAACAGGCCGCCGC
>DRKO01000198.1 GCA_011051745.1 Chloroflexota bacterium
CCTCAAAGCCGCTCCGCCTCAACATGATCTCTATAAGCGCCAGCCCGCTGGGATCATCATCAATGATCATGATCTGTCCGGGCATAGGGATATCCTCCCCTGGTTCAATGATTGGCGTTACCGGTTTCTCTGCCGCTCTCGCAGCGGGGTGCTCCGGCCTGCCGTGTCAGAAGATGTTGCTTCCTGTAATATGTATTATCATCACACCCAGCCTATATCAGAAAGCAGACCGGCGCAACTCAGGATAAATCCGCTCCGAAGAAGCGCCTGATGAAGAAACCGGCAACGAAGGTGAACGATAGGCGTTCATACAGGCGGGGGTCATTCTCATGACGGAAACTCTAACCATCGGGCAACTTGCCGAGCGAGTCGGGCTGCGCCCCTCAACGCTGCGCTATTACGAGGAGCAGGGTCTGCTTGCCCCCGCCGCCCGCAGTGAGGCGGGCTACCGGCTTTACGCGCCTGAGGCCGAGCAGACGCTCCGCTTCATCCAGCGAGCGCAACGGCTGGGCTTTTCGCTGGCCGACATCCGCGTGCTTCTGCAGGGGCTTCAAGAACACGACCTGAACGATGAGACGATTGTCGCCATCGCCGAAGAGCGATTCCTCGCCATCGAACGCCGCCTGACCGAACTGCTCGTCCTGCGGCATGAGATGGAGCTGTTCCTGCTGGACTTCCGGCAGAGCACCGCTCACCACGCCGATCTCCCGTCCGAGACGCTCTTCGACCGGCTGCTGGCTCGTGTCTGCGCCGGGCCGCCCGACCGCCCGCTGGCCGATTCGACGCTTGAGTGGCTGTTCGACCGGACGCGCTGCACCCTCGCCACGCCGGACGCACAGGCGATCCTCGACGCGCTGCGCGGGCGTCACATTCATCTGTGGCAGGAGGGGGACACCTACTGCATCCTGATCGTGGATCACGATCCGGCCATCGAGGCCGCGCTGCGGGCGCTGGTCCAGCTGGAGGCCGAGTGTCGGGTACACCAGCCGCCCCGTTTCGCCCCGCATGAAGAGGGATACCTGTTCGTTGCGGCTGGCGAGAACGCCTTCATCTTCGCCCGCCTCTTTCTGGCGCTCGAACAGGAGGCAACATCGGCTGAGGAACGCCCCGCGCAGGGGAAAGACTGAGACGCAAAACGCCGCAGGCCCTCAGAGCGCCGGAACGTAAAAAGGCCGCCCCCGGACAGGCGGGGCGGCCTTTTTTCTGTGCGTGCGTCGGATTTTCCGGCGAGCCTCAGCCTGCCAGTGTCAGGAGGGCATGCCGGGCCATCTGGAGGAACGGGGCGGGGACGACCCCCAGCAGGAACGTCGCCAGAGCGGTCAGGGCCAGCGCCACGCCCAGCGCAGGCTGCACATTGGCCTGCCCCTCGCCATCCCGAAAATACATCATAACAGGGATGCGCAGGTAGTAGAATGCGCTGATCACGCTGGTCAGCACGCCGATGATCGTCACCGTCAGGATGAGCGGATCGCCCACCGAGGCCTGAACAGCGGCCTGAAAGACGAAGAACTTCCCGACCATGCCCGCGCTGGGCGGTATGCCGGTCAGCGAGAGCATGAAGAGCGTCATGGCGATTGCCAGCCAGGGGCGCGTTTTCGCCAGTCCGGCGAAGTCCTCCACCTCGACGCCCGTTCCGTCGTCACGCTCAAGGGCGATCACAATGGCGAACGCCCCCAGATTGGTGACGGCGTAGGTCAGCAGGTAGAAGACGGCGGCACTGACGGCAAGAGGCTCCACCTCTGGATACCGGGCGGCGGCGACGGCAACCAGAACATACCCGGCATGGGCGATGCTGGAATAGGCCAGCATACGCTTGACGTTGCTCTGGGAGATCGCCACCACGTTGCCCAGGATCATCGTCAGGGCGGCGATGATCGCTATCACCACGCCCCACGTGTCTCCGGTGGCCGGGAAGGCTATCAGGAACACCCGCAGCAGCGCCGCAAAGCCCCCCGCCTTGGCCCCGACCGACATAAAGGCTGTGACCGGCGTGGGTGCGCCCTGATAGACATCCGGCGTCCACATATGGAAGGGCACGGCGGCCACCTTGAAGCCCAGCCCGACCAGAATCAACCCCATGCCCACGATCGCCAGAACGGGGTTCGGGGCCGGGCCACCGCCGACGAGGGCTTCAACCACGCCGGAGAGCAGGGTTGTTCCCGCCCCTCCATAGGTGAGGGCGATCCCGTACACCAGAAATCCGCTGGCAAACGCGCCCAGCAGGAAGTACTTCATGGCCGCTTCTTCTGAATCAAGGCGCGGGTGGGCGAATCCGGAGAGCACATACAGGGGGAGGCTGAGCAGTTCCAGCGCGAGGAAAACGACTATCAGGTCCGCCGCCATCGCCATCAGCATCATGCCGCTGGTGGTAAAGAGCAGCAGGGTGTAATACTCCCCCCGCTCGATGTTGTGCCGGGGGAGGTAATTCAGGGCCAGCAGAATGCCCAGAAACGCCGAAAGCAGGAACACGCCCTGCAGGAAGAGCGCAAAGCCATCCACAACCGCCATATCGCCAAAGGCGGATACCGCGCCCCTCTGCGAATAGGCCACGGCTTCAAAACCGAGTGCCACTCCGGAGGCCAGCAATCCCAGCACGGCCAGCCAGGCCGTCCAGTGCTTGCGCTCCGGGCTGATAAACAGATCGATCGCGGTCAGCAGGCAGGCCCAGCCCGCCAGAATCAGGACGGGCAGGCTGGCCGCCAGGTTGATCGACTCAAGCGTTGGAAGGTTCATAAGACTGCCTTTGTTCGGGTTTAGGGCAGGCCTGCAATAGACGGCATCGAGCCTAACAACGCCTGCACCGAGGGCTCCATCACGTCGAAGAACGGCTTGGCGTACAGCCCGATCCAGAAGATCAGGATGAGAATGGGAACCAGCGTCAGCACCTCACGGAAGTTGAGGTCTTTGAGCTTCTTGTTTTCTTCCTTGTCCAGCGGCCCCAGGAAGACTTTCTGGAACATCGTAAGCAGGTAGATGGCCGCCAGAATGACGCCAAGCGCCGCCAGTGCCGTAAAGAGCCAGGGGCGGCTTCCCAGCGTCTTAGCGTTAAAGGAGCCGAGCAGGATGGTGAACTCGCCGACAAAGCCGTTCAACCCCGGCAGGCCCATCGAGGAGAGCGTCACGACCAGCATCAGCGCGCTGTAGACCGGCATCACCTTCCACAGGCCGCCGAAGGCGTCCATGTCACGGGTGTGGCGTCGCTCGTAGAGCATCCCGACG
>DRKO01000199.1 GCA_011051745.1 Chloroflexota bacterium
CACGGAAGTTGAGGTCTTTGAGCTTCTTGTTTTCTTCCTTGTCCAGCGGCCCCAGGAAGACTTTCTGGAACATCGTAAGCAGGTAGATGGCCGCCAGAATGACGCCAAGCGCCGCCAGTGCCGTAAAGAGCCAGGGGCGGCTCCCCAGCGTCTTGGCGTTAAAGGAGCCGAGCAGGATGGTGAACTCGCCGACAAAGCCGTTCAACCCCGGCAGGCCCATCGAGGAGAGCGTCACGACCAGCATCAACGCGCTGTAGACCGGCATCACCTTCCACAGGCCGCCGAAGGCGTCCATGTCACGGGTGTGGCGTCGCTCGTAGAGCATCCCGACGAGCAGGAACAACGCCCCCGTGCTCAGGCCGTGATTGACCATCTGCAGGATCGCGCCGGAGACGCCGATCGTGGTCAGAGAGAAGATGCCCAGCATCACGAAGCCCAGGTGGCTGACGGACGAATAGGCGACCAGCTTCTTAACGTCGGTCTGGGCATAGCTGACCCACGCCCCGTAGATGATCCCGATCACCGCCAGCGCCGCGATGTAAGGTGCGAACGTGACGGAAGCGTTCGGGAAAAGCGGGAGGTTGAAGCGCAGAAAGCCGTAAGTCCCCATCTTCAGCAGAACACCGGCCAGAATGACCGAGCCAGCCGTCGGCGCTTCGACGTGGGCATCGGGGAGCCAGGAGTGCAGCGGCCAGACCGGAACCTTGATCGCGAAGGCCAGCGCGAACGCCAGAAAGAGCCATAGCTCGGTGGCGGGCGGCAGCGTGATCGTGCCGCTTCGGATGCCCGCGATCAGGTCAGGCAGGTAGAACGTCCCTCCCTGAATGCCCAGATAAAGAATCGCAAGTAGCATCAGGATCGAGCCCGCCATCGTGTAGAGGAAGAACTTAATCGCCGCATACTGACGGCGCGGCCCGCCCCAGATTCCGATCAGGAAGTACATGGGAACGAGCGTGAACTCCCAGAAAACGTAAAACAGGAAGAGATCGAGCGCCACGAAAACGCCGATCATCCCCGTTTCAAGCAACAGCATGAAGGCGTAATACTCTTTGACGCGATCCTTTATCGCCGACCAGGAGGAGAGGATGGCAAGCGGGCTGAGAAGCGTTGTCAGCAGAACCAGCCAGATGCTCAGGCCATCCACGCCCAGCGAATAGCTGATCCCCGCGCTGGGGATCCAGGGGACGCTCCCCGCCCACTGTAACCCGCCGTCACGGGTGAAAGGCTGGCCGAGCAGGAAAAGCGAGACGACGAAGGTAATCGTCGAGAAGACGACCGCCGTCCACTTAATAAGGGTCTCTTTCTCGCGGGGCGTAAAGATGACGATAAAGAAGCCGACCAGCGGTATCGCCAGGATAATCGTCAGGAAAATCGGGAAGTTCGACATATATGCTCCTTGCGGTAGCCGTCAGGCGTATTTCTCACCCCTTGTGCGGGGTGTTTACCAGCCTTCCGGCAGCACGCCTATACCAGAAAGCGTATTGCCAGATAAGCGAGAATCGCAACCACACCCATCAAAACGGCCAGGGCGTAGTTACGCACATAGCCCGTCTGGACGCGGCGCAGGCTGCGGGAGGTGCTCTCCACAAGCTGGGCGACCCCGTTCACCGCGCCGTCCACAATGCCGAGATCGATTGGGCGGCTCAGGATGGCGGCCCACCCCTGAAAGGCGTCGGCTATGATCCGATCATGCACAAAGTCATGCCAGAACTGCCAGTCAACCGCGTTCGCCAGAAAATCGCCCAGGCGATTGTACGGCCTGACGAAGATGGCCGCGTACAGCTCATCCCAGTACCACTTGCGGTTGAGGAACGTGAACACCGGTCCGGTTGAGTAAAGCGGGTCCGCCTCGCCCTCCTCGAGCGGCTTGCGCCCGTACAGCAGATAGCTCAGCCCGATGGCGACCAGCGCCAGAACGGTTGAGATGGTCGCCACAAGGATGTTGAACGAGGCGATGTGAGCGTTGGCGACGCTCTCCTCCAGCCACCGCCCCAGAGGGTGCAACCCGCCGACGGGCAGGTTGATCAGCCCGCCGACAACGGACAGTCCGGCCAGAACGATCAGCGGGATCGTCATCACGGGCGGGCTTTCCTGAGCATGGCGGGCGGCCTCGGTGCGCTCGCTGCCGTAGAAAACCATGAACACCTGCCGCCCCATGTAAAAGGCGGTGAAGAAGGCCGCAACCGTCAGCAGGATGTACACCAGCGTGCTGTTGAGGCTGGCGTCCAGCAGAATCTCGTCCTTGCTCCAGAAGCCCGCCAGAGGCGGAATACCGGCCAGCGCCAGCGCTCCGATGATGTACACCCAGGTGGTCACCGGCATGTGTTTGCGCAGCCCGCCCATCTGGCGCATGTCCTGCGGGTCGAAGGGTCGCTCATCCTCCCCGTGCGGGGCATCGTGATGCTCGCCCTGCCCGTGCGCGTGGTGGTGTCCGTGCTCCATCCCGTGAATGACCGAGCCGGAGCCGAGGAACAACAACGCCTTGAAGAACGCATGAGTCGCAAGGTGGAAGATACCGGCGATGTAGCCACCCAGCCCGACGGCAGCGATCATGAACCCTAGCTGGCTGATCGTCGAGTAGGCCAGCACGCGCTTGATGTCAAACTGGGCAACGGCGATAGAGGCCGCCACGAAGGCCGTTGCGCCGCCGATGACGGCGACCACCATCCCGCTGACAGGGGCCATCGCATACAGCACGTTGCTGCGGGTGATCATGTAAATACCCGCCGTGACCATCGTCGCCGCGTGGATGAGGGCGCTGACCGGCGTCGGGCCTGCCATCGCGTCCGGCAGCCAGACGAAAAGCGGTATCTGGGCGCTCTTGCCCGTCGCGCCCAGCAGGAGCAGGAGCGTGATGGCCGTCACGACCACCCCCAGCGTTGGGGCGAAAGGCCCCAGCGCGATAGGCGTCGTGAGAGCGCGGGCCTCGCCCTCGCCATGCTCCTCTGCCGCCGCTTCTCCCTCGCCCTGCGGAGCCAGCTCCGCCGCGCTGAGCGTCAGGCACTCCGCCTGAGGGGCCTCTATCATGCACTCTGCGCGGGCGAAGACATCGTCAAACTCCAGCGTCCCGAACGACCAGAAGATCAACATAATGGCGAGCAGCATCCCGAAGTCGCCAACCCGGTTGACGACGAACGCCTTCCTGCCCGCGCTGGAGTTCAGCACCCCGATGATCTGGCCCGCTTCGTTCTTCTCCGGGCTGTCGAACCAGAATCCGATCAGCAGATAGCTGCACAGGCCGACCAGCTCCCAGCCAACGAACATCATCAGGTAGTTGTTGGCCGTGACGAGAACGAGCATAGAGCCCAGAAACAGGTTGAAGAAGGCGAAGAAGCGGGCATAGCGGCGGCGCTTGAAGTCAAGCGCTTCTTCCCCCTCGAGCCCGCGTGAGGCGGCTTTCTCGTCAATATCGCCGTGCATGTAGCCGATGGCGTAGATGTGGATCAGGGTCCCGACGCCGGTAACGACCAGCATCATCACCGAGGAGAGGGTATCCACCTTGAGCGTCCAGGGGATATGCAGCGTGAAGTCCCCGTCCCCGACGTTGATCCAGGTCAGCACCGGAACCTCGGCCCCCGCCGGATTCGCCAGCAGGGCAAAGAACATCAGCACGGCGATCAGGAAAGAGAAGCCCGCCATGGACGACGCGATCACGCCGGGGGCCACGCTGTCCCGGCGGGGCATGAGCTTCCGCCCGAAGAAGACGTTGATCAGCACCCCCGTGAAGGGGGCCAGTATGATCAGTGGGACGATTGAGAACAGTCCATCCATACAGGTTTATCCTGTCGTTAGAAAGTCGAGATGAGCCTCGCCAGCCTGCTCCTGTCTCTCTGCCTCACCCTTCCATCGAGTTGAGTTCGTCTATGTCGGTGCTGCGCTTGGAGCGGAAGATGGCGACGATCAGCGCCAGCCCGATAGCCACCTCGGCGGCGGCCACCGTCATCACGAAGAAGACGAAGACCTGCCCGCCCTGATCGAGGAGGGAGCGGGCAAAGGCGACGAACGCCAGATTCGCCGCGTTGAGCATCAGCTCGACCGACATAAAGATCAGGATGGCGTTCCGCCGCAGGAGCACACCGGCCACCCCGATGGAAAACAGCACCGCACTCAGGATGACAAAGTAGCTCGTCGGAACCAGAAAAACTGTCTCGTTTAGCATCGCTCTATACCCGCCTGTCCCTCATGCAGCCCGATCGCTGGCCTGAGCGTTCTCGGAGATATGTCCGGTCGGCTTCCTCTCGTCCTTGGTCAACACCACCACGCCGATCATGGCGACCAGCAGGAGGAGGCCCACCATCTGGAAGGGCAGCAGGTAGCGCGCGAAGAGCGTCTCCCCCACCGCCTGCGGGCTGCCGAAGCCCTGAGCCTCCGGCGGCACCGGGCGGGGGTTCACCAGATTGCCCTGAACCTGCGGGCTGAAGGCCACCAGCAGGGTCACGGCCAGCAACGCCAGCACCAGCGCAATCGCCAGCGGGGCCTGCCAGCGCAGACGTGAGGAGAGCGGCACGCGCTCCGCCCCCAGCAGCATGATGACGAACAGGAACAGCACCATGATCGCCCCCGCGTACACGGTGACCTGAACCATCGCCAGGAAAGGGGCGCTCAGGCCCAGGAAGAAGACGGCGATACAGGCGAGGTTGATCACCAGAAACAGGGCGGCGTGCACCGCGTTGGTGCTGGTGAGCATGCCGATCGCCGAGAGAATGGCGACCAGCGCAAGAATGGCAAACAGGATGACCCCAGGCATACGATAGGACTTCCTTCTACTCACGTGTGAAGTGGAGAACGCGACGCGTGTCCGTTACTTCGGGTCCTCCATCTCCGGGATGGCGCGATTGAACGTGCCCGGCTCGACCTTCCGGGGCGTGCCCTCTGCTCCGGGCGGTGGCGGGACGAGCAGCATCTCCTTGGTGTAGATCGCGCTGGCCCGGTCGTAGAATGATAGCTCGTAATGATCTTCCAGCACAATGGCCTCGGTCGGGCAGGCGTCCTCGCAGTAGCCGCAGAAGATGCAACGCAGCATGTTGATCTCATACGTCTTGGCGTAACGCTCGCCCGGCGAGTATCGCTCCTCGTCGGTGTTCTCGGCGGCCTCCACCCAGATAGCCCCGACAGGACAGGCCGCCGCGCACAGGGCGCAGCCGATGCACTTCTCCAGCCCGTTATCATACCGCTTGAGTTCGTGGCGGCCTTTGAAACGGGTGGCGAATGTCTTCTTCTTCTCCGGCCACTGGATCGTTACCGGCGGCTGGAAAATATGCTTGATGGTCGTTGCCAGACCCTCGAAGAGTCCGATGCCTTGTCTAATCATGCTCTGAAGCCCTCATGTGCCTCAACTACCACGTCCGTTGTGTATGCTACAGTGTGCTACGCAAAGGCAGGGAACATGCCCAGAGCGAGCAGAACGGCGGTGACAACAGCGTTCGCCAGCGAAAGCGGCAGCAGCACCTTCCATCCGAAAGCCATCAGATGATCGTAGCGGATACGGGGCAGGGTGGCCCGCAGCCAGATCATGAACATCAGCCCGGCGATCACCTTGGCCCCCAGAATGAACGGCCCCATCCAGCCCCCCAGCAGGTTCTCCAGCCCGAAGAGGCGGTAGCCGCCAAAGAACAGCGAGGCGGCGATGGCGCTCACGGCGATCATCTTGATGTACTCGGCCATGAAGAAACCCGCGAACTTCATCCCGCTGTACTCGGTGTGGTATCCGGCGGTGAGTTCCTGCTCGGCTTCGGGCAGGTCGAAGGGAGTCCGATTCGTCTCCGCCAGCATGGTGATGATGAAGATGATCCCCGCGATGGGCTGGATGAAGATAAACCAGACATCCTTCTGGGCGTTAATGATATCCTGCAGGTTCATTGAGCCGGTCAGCATAACGGGGGCCAGAATGGAGAGGCCCATCGCCAGCTCGTAGCTGATCATCTGGGCGGAGGAACGCAGCCCGCCGAGCATGGCGTATTTATTCGCCGATGACCAGCCGGCGAGCACGATCCCGTATACCGAGATCGAGGTGACGGCCAGAATGTACAGCACCCCCACGTTGATGTTCGCCAGCCCCAGCGTCGTCTTATAGCCAAACAGGTTGACTTCCCCGCCGAGCGGCACGACGGCCAGCACGATCAGGGCCGGAACGGCGGTGATGGCCGGAGCCAGCGTGAAGATCACCTTATCCGCCTGAAGGGGGACAATGTCCTCCTTGAAGAAGAGCTTTATCCCGTCGGCAACCGGCTGGAGCAGCCCGAAAGGCCCGGCGCGGTTGGGGCCGATCCGCTGCTGGATGAGGGCGATGAAGCGTCTCTCCAGCAGAGTCGCATAGGCGAAGCCGGTCAACAGCGTGATGATGATGATGACCGATTTAACGGTCGCGTCAATCAGGAAGATGGTAAAGTCGCTCATGCGCCAATTCTCTCCAGCCTGACAACCGGGGCAACCACAGCCGCGAGAGGTGCGCCCTGCGCCTGCAAACGGCGGGGCACGATGGCCGCTCCCCGGGGCGCGGTTTCGTCAAGAACAGCCATGACGCGGATGGCGTGGCCGTCTGATGTGATCTCCAGCATGTCGCCCGCCTCAATGCCCAGCCGGGCCGCGTCGGCGGGGTTCAGAGCGGCGTAGGGAGCCGGAACGCGCTGCCGGAGGAGCTGCGTCTTCTGCATAACAGGCTCAGCGTCGTAAAGCACCGTGACCGGCACAACAACCAGCGCCGAATCAGTGGCGGTCAGCCGGGAACCGGCCTCCGCTGGCCGGACAACCAGCCCGGCGGACTCGTCCTCGGCGGCCACCGGCCACTGCACGCCCAGCCCGTGCCGGTTCGGATAAGACGTGCCGCCGTAGTAGAGGTCTTCGCCGCCCACGTCGGGGAACTGCTTCTCCACTCTGGCGAGTGCCTGATAGGTGATGCCCGCGTACTGAGGCACGGCTCCGGCGATATCCTGATTGAAAATCAGCCCGGCCACCGTTCGGGCCTCGCCATGGCCGAGTTTCTGCGCGAGGGTCAGGAATATCTCCCGGTCGGCCTTGCTCTCACCGATGGGTTCGATGGCCTGATAGAAACGCTGCACGCGCCGCTCCCCGCTCGTGTAGGTGCCTTCCTTCTCGGCGATGCTCTGCGTGGGCAGCACGACATCGGCCAGATCGGCGGTCTGCGTCAGGAACATATCCTGCACAATAATGTAGGCATTCGTCGCCCGGAGCGCTTCTTCCATCAGCCAGTCGTCAAAGACCGGATCGGCTCCGGCGATGTAGAGGGCCTTCAGGTCGTTGCTCTTCAGGGCGGCGATGATACCGGCGTAGTCCAGCCCCGGTTGCTCGACCGGCTGGTAGCCGGGGCCGTAGCGGTGGTGGATGCCCATATCGAACGCGCCCTGACTGTTTGCCGCGCCCCAGACGATGATCAGGCCGTTGTTCGGGCGGCCCACATGTCCGGTGGCGATCAGCAGGTTTGAGGCCGCCTGCGCGAGGTTGTGGCTCGTCTCCGCGCCGACTCCTTCCCCGCCGACGATCAGGATCGCGTTTTCCGCTCCGGCGAAGGCCTTCGCCGCCGCCGCCAGTTCGGGGCTGGCCTCGAACCCTCTGGCGTGCCGGAGCGTCTCCTCCAGCCCCTCGACCTCGCGCTCTGGCTGGATGTGCTCATCGTCCAGGCTGCCGAGCATGGCGTTCAGCGTCGCCACCTCCTCGCCGTAGGCGTAGCGGATGCGGTGCGTGGCGAACTTGTCCAGTCGGGTTTCGCGCCCGTTGAGGACGATCAGCGTCGCGCCGCGCTCGGCTGCCGCCTTCACACGCAGCCACCAGATCGGCGCTTCCTCGTGCAGGTCGGAGGCCACAACAAGGATCGCGTCCCCCTCGCCCACGTCGAGGAAGTTCGTGCCGACCCCCACCCCGACCTGAGCGACGAACTCCGCTCCGGCAACGCGGGCCGGATAGGCGGCCAGGTTGTTGCTGCCCTGTCCCCGGATCAACTTCTGGAAGGCGAAGAAGTCTTCATTGCTCAGGCGTCCGCCTGCGATCCCGGCCACCTCCGCCTCGGCGGCCTGAAGCTGGCGGGCGATCTCCTCGAGGGCCTCTTCCCACGTCGCCTCGACCAGCTTACCGCCCTTGCGGATCAGGGGGCGGGTGAGCCGGTCGGGATGCTCCATGTAGTGATGCACAAAGCGCGATTTATCGCTGAGCCATATCTCGTTGACCTGCTCGTTCTGGCGGGGCATCACGCGCTTGATGGTGGTGCGCCCGCCCGCCTCGCGGTCGGGGCGCGTGTCGAAGTACATGTTACTGCCCTCTGGCGTGTGCGAGCAGATCGTCGCCACCTGCACCATCTCCCAGGGGCGGGCATTAAAACGAAAGTCGGCGGTCGTCAGCGCACCCACCGGGCAGATGTCGGTCGTGTTGCCGGAGAAAATACTGTCAAACGGGGGGGTGCTGCTGGTGATGATCCGCTGCCTGCGGCCTCGCTGATCAAACCCGAGAACCGGATCGTCGGCCACCAGCCGCTGGAAACGGATGCAACGAGCGCAGTGGATACAGCGCTCCTGGTCCAGGTAGATCAGCTCCCCCAGTGGAATGTGCTTACCGAGGTGCATCTTGTCTTCCCAGTACATGCGGCTGGTTTCGGGGCCGTGCTCCATCGTGAGATTCTGGAGCGGGCACTCACCGCCTTTGTCGCAGATCGGGCAATCGAGCGGGTGGCTGCTGAGCAGAAGCTCCAGAATAATGCGCCGCCCATCCCGAACCTTCTCGCTCCGGGTGCGGATTGACATCCCGTCCACGACGGTTTGCGTGCAGGCCGTCTGAAGTCTGGGGAACCAGGCCAGTTCCATCTCGCCCGTCTCGCGGTTGCGGCGCGGGGTTCCCAGTTCCACCAGACACATGCGGCAGTTCCCTGCATAGCCCAGCTTTGGATGGTAGCAAAAAACCGGGATGTCCACGCCGCACAGCTTGGCGGCGTCCACCAGGTTCATCCCGGCGGGAACCTCGTATTCGATATCGTCAATCGTGATTTTTACGGTGTCGGCCATTGACTCACGTCCCAGTTATCACGTTTGCCATCAAATAGCTCTCGAAGAGCCTCAGTCGGCGGCGGCTTCGGTTGCTGCCGCTTCTTTCTCGTCCGGCGACGCATCCCCTGAGCCGTCGCCACCCAGAACGGCCTCGTAGTCCTCCCCGAAGTGCTGGATGGTTCCCAGCACCGGGTTGGTGGCGAAATCGCCCAGAGCGCAGATGCTCTTGCCGAGCATCTGTGCCGCGATGTTCTTCATCGTCTCCACATCGTAGAGGTCGGCCTCGCCGCGCTCCAGACGCTCGTAGAGGCGTCTCAGCCAGTACGTGCCCTCCCGGCAGGGGGTGCACTGCCCGCACGACTCATGAGAGAAGAAGTGGATCATCTTGTTCGCCGCCCAGGCCATGTTGACGCTCTCGTCCAGTATGATCAGTGAGGCCGAGCCGAGGCTGGACCCGAACGGGCGCAGGCTCTCATAGTCGAGCGGCGTATCGAGCACCTCATCCGTCGCGGGCAGGATGGCTCCGCTGGCTCCGGCAGGCAGAATCCCCTTGACCGGCTTGCCGCTCCGCGTGCCGCCGCCCAGCTCAAAGATCAGCTTGCGCAGCGTCGTCTCGCCCCCGAAGGGCAACTCATAGTTGCCGGGGTTGTTCACGTGCCCGCTCAGGCAGAAAATCTTGGTTCCGGGGCTGCCCTCCGTCCCGAACTGCCGGTAAGCCTCAGCCCCCTTGTCCAGAATGTAGGGCAGGTTGGCGAGCGTCTCGACGTTGTTAATCACGGTTGGCTTGCCGTACAGGCCAACCGAAGCGGGGAAGGGCGGACGGAGGCGGGGATGCCCGCGCTTGCCTTCCAGCGACTCCAGCAGGGCGGTTTCCTCGCCGCAGATGTAGGCTCCGGCCCCCCGGTGGGTGTAGATTTCGCAGCTCCAGCCGGAGCCGAGGATATTCTCGCCGATAAACCCTCTGGCCCGTGCTTTCTCGATCGCTTCATCCAGCCAGTCGGCGATGTCCCAGTATTCGCCGCGAATGTAGATGTAGACCGCCTCGGCTTGAATGGCATACGCGCAGATCAGCGCCCCCTCAAGCACCTGATGAGGGTTGTTCTCCATCAACTGGCGATCTTTGAATGTGCCCGGCTCGCTCTCGTCGGCATTGACGGCAACGTATTTGGGAAATACGTCCTTCGGCACGAACCCCCACTTAACGCCGGTCGGGAAGCCCGCGCCGCCCCGGCCCCGCAGGCCAGACGCCTTCACAATGTCAATCACCTCATCCGGTGTGTGCTCGGCGATTGCCTTGCGGAGGCCCTGATAACCCTCATGGGCGAGGTAAACGTCAATGTCCTTGATGTTGGGGATATCCAGTTCCCGCAGCAAAATGTGCGCCATAGATGTAAACCCTGATGAACTGCTTATAAGTCTGGTATCGGTCACGTCCGGCGGGCATCTGCCTGCTAAATGTCCTCCCGGTCGCGCTTGCTGACGTAGTGCATGCCCGGCCAGTCTTTGTAGCCCGCCGAAAGGAACAACTCGACCGAGGCGTCGTTCCCCGGCTCGATCAGCGCAGCGAAAATCTCGATCCCCTGCGCCCGTAGCACCTCCTCGGCGGCTGTGATCAGGCTCCGGGCGATGCCCTGCCGTCGGTAATCGGGGTGAACGGCCAGCCGGTTGATCCAGCCCTTGCGCCCGTCATGGGTGGCGAGGACGACCCCCACCAGTTCGCCTTCCTCCGTCTCAACCCCGATGGCCGTCTGCGTGCCCCCGGCAAGCTGCCGCTCGAACGCCTCCCGCGAGTCCCGCCCCTGCGGCTTGAAAGACAGCCCCGCCGCCTTCCAGAGGGCGATGATGCGCGGGTAATCACTCGCTCCGATAGGGCTCGGTGGCCTTAACTTCACGGCGCAGGTCCTCGATAAGCTGGTCGGCCTTCTCCTCATCCATGTTCTCATGGAAGTGGAAGTTCACCTGCATCACGGGAGCACGATGGCAGGCCCCGATGCACATCACGTTTTCAACCGTAAAGATGCCGTCGGGCGTCGTCTCGCCCGGCTGGATGCCCAGCTTCTCGCAAACGTGCTGGCTGAACTCCTCGGCCCCCCGTAACGCACACGGCAGGTCGGTGCAGATGTAGAGCAGATACTTCCCCTTGGGCTTGTCGTAGTACATGCCATAGAAGCCGACAACGCCCTTCACGTGGGTGATGTCCACATCGAGGAGCTCCGCGATCTCCTGCATCGCCTCCTCGGTGATGTAACCGTACTCCTCCTGCGCGATGTAAAGAAGCGGCATAATCGCCGAGCGCTTATCGGGGTACTTGGACAGATGATGCTCGATGTCTTCTTTGCGCGTATCCAGTAAGGCCATGCTCAGATCCGCCTCGGTTGATGTGGGACGCGAGGAGAACCTTCTCGCCTTCCCATCCACAGGTAAAGCTTGCCGGAACGGGTAAGCCCGTCAGAGAATGAGACAGGGGCGGCTGCGCGTTTAGCGGTCGCAGTCACCCAGAACGATGTCAACGCTTCCGATGATCGCCACCAGATCGGCGACCATGTGCCCCTGAGCGACGACGCCCAGAGATTGCAGGTTCATGAAAGAAGGCGTGCGGAAGTGTATACGGTACGGCCTCGGTCCGCCATCGCCGACCAGATAAACCCCCAGTTCGCCGCGCGGCGACTCGACCCGCACGTACACCTCGCCTTTGGGAGCCTTGAAGCCCTCCGTCCACAGCTTGAAGTGATGGATCACCGCCTCCATACTGTGCCCCAGCTCGGAGCGGGGCGGCGGCACGAACTTGCGGTTGGTGCTGCGGAAGGGGCCGCCGGGCAGGTTATCCAGCGCCTGATGAATGATGCGCAACGACTGACGCATTTCCTCGATGCGCACCCGGTAACGGTCGTATACGTCGCCGTTCGTCCCCAGCGGTACGTCAAACTCGAAGTGATCGTAGCTGGAGTAGGGAATCGCCTTGCGGATGTCGAAGTTCACGCCGGAGCCGCGCAGAGCGGGGCCGGTCAGGCTCCAGTCAATGGCGACCTCCGGCGGGATCACGCCGATCCCTTTGGTGCGGTCAATGAAGAAGGGATTCTCGTTCAGGAGCCGCTCGTAATCGTCAATCTTGCCCGGCATGTAGTCCAGAAAGCGGCGCAGGGCCGGGATGAAGTCGTCCGTCAGGTCGCGCCAGATGCCGCCGGGGCGGATGTAGTTGCCCATCATGCGCTGGCCGGAGACCATCTCGAACATGTCGAGGATGTGTTCTCGCTCGCGGAAGGCGTAGAGCAGAAGGCTGGTCGCCCCCAGGTCGAGCACGTGGGTTCCCAGCCATACCAGATGGCTGGCGATGCGCTGTAGCTCCGCCATGATCACGCGGATGTACTGGGCGCGGGGCGGCACGTCAAGCTCACAGAGCTTCTCAACGGCAAGACAGTAGGCCAGGTTGTTGCCCAGATTGTTGAGATAGTCCATGCGGTCGGTCATCACGAGGGCCTGCTCGTAGCGCTGAGCCTCCATGCTCTTCTCGATGCCGGTATGGAGGTAGCCTATATCGGGCAGGCAGTTGACGATGGTCTCGCCGTCGAGCTCAAGCAACAGGCGCAGCACGCCGTGCGTGCTGGGGTGCTGTGGCCCCATGTTGAGCAACATCGTCTCGCCGGTGAAAGCCCGGTCGCTCACGCGCCCGCGCAGTTGCTCCAGCGCGATCTCCAGCGTTTCCTGATCCGACTCAATCGGGGAGGCCTGTATCAGGTCCTTGGATGATAGTGTCATTGCACCTGCACCACTTCTTGAGGCCAGCCCCGGCCTCGCAACGGGCCGCCGGGGCCGGTCGGATTTCTATCTGACGTTGCTTACTCTTTCGGGTGTGGCTTCCTGCTCTGAACGCGCTCGTAGTTAAAGGAGAACTGGACCTCCTCATGTCCGAGCGGGTAATCCTTCCGCAGGGGATGGCCGGTCCAGTCGTAGGGCAGCAGGATGCGGCGCAGATCGGGGTGGCCTTCAAACTTCACCCCAAACATGTCCCAGACCTCACGTTCCGGCCAGTTCGCGCCCTTCCATACCCCTGTAACACTCGGCACGACCGCATCGTTGCCCGGCGCATACGTCTTCAAGCGGATGGTGTGGTTATGATCCAGTGAATACAGCACGTAGTTCACGGCGAAGCGCGGCTCCTCCGGCCAGTAGTCCACACCCGACAGGCTGGAGAGCAGGTTAAACCGCAGGTCGTCATCATCCCGGCAGAAGGTCGCCACCTCAACGATGGCTTGCCGCTCGACCACGACCGTGACCTCGCCCCGGAATTCCCGGATATCCGTCACCGCTTCAGGGAAGCGTTCTTTGATTTTGCTCGCAATTGACATCAGATGATCGCTCATATCGCTATCCGGTTCACAGTTGCAGGCCCGCGCTGGAGGGAACGCGGGCCCATCGCGGCGAGCTCCGGTGATCTCTCTCGATCACCGGGCAGGCTTGAAGGCCCGCTCCTGCATGACCTTCTCATGCAGGGTCATAACCCCGTACATCAACTGCTCAGGGCGGGGCGGGCATCCGGCCACGTAGACATCCACCGGAATGATTTCGTCCACACCCTGGAGGATGGCATAGTTGTTGAAGACGCCCCCGCAGCTTGCGCAATCGCCCATCGCGATCACCCACTTGGGTGAGGGCATCTGATCGTAGAGCCGTCGGACGACGGGAGCCATCTTGCGGCTGACGCGCCCGGCGACGATCATCAGGTCGCTCTGGCGGGGTGAGGCACGCATCAGTTCCATGCCGAAGCGCGACATGTCATAGTGCGATGCCTGAGTAGCCATCATCTCGATGGCGCAGCAGGCCAGCCCGAAAAGCATCGGCCACATGGCCCGTGTGCGCCCCCACTTGATCGCTTCTTCAAGCGTGGTGGTTATGATCCCCAGCGCCCCCGATTTCTGTTCCTGGCTGGTGTTCACTCCCATTCCAGCGCCCCTTTCTTCCACTCATAGAGCAGGCCGATCGTTAAGATAACAACGAAGACACCGGCGGCGATCAGGCCGTACAGCCCCAGCCTCCTGACAATGACGGCGTAGGGAAGCAGGAAGATGACCTCAACGTCAAACAGGATGAACAGAACGGCGACCAGATAGAACTTGATCGGCAGCCGCCGCATGGCAGGCCCGATGGGCGTCATACCGGATTCGTAGGGGACGAGCTTTTTGGGAGAGGGCCGCCGGGGACCCAGAATGCGGGAGGCGAATACAACAATCAGGGCCAGGATCGTTGAGAAGACGATCAGGATGCCGATAGCAATGTACTGCTCATATGCCACGTGGTGCTCTCCTGAAAGTTGTGGTTGTGGGCTGGTTTCCCCGATGTTCGACAGGAGCTAGTGTCGCGTCATCGCCTGTGATCCTCTACACGGAACGCGACAGGAATTCTGGGAAATCCTCTCGCGTTTCTTTATTGAAGGCCTTTTCAAATGAAGCGCTCAAACCTCTTGCAAGGCCTGTCTCGAAGAGGGGCGGACTACCTGTCGCATTCAGCAACCACGTCGTGTTCCGTTGTGGTAAACATCACAAACCATGTTATCACAATCTGCTATATCTTTCAAACGCATCTTGCTAATTGGGTGCATTTCAACTTTGTGGGTGAAAGGGGTAGACTGGGGGGAAGGAAAGGAGGGAGAAGTGAGAGAGAGGGAAGAGATAAAGGCGAGGCTCCTGAAGGGGTATGAAGAGCTAGTGGAGCGGATGCTGGAAGAGAAGCCAGCCGACGAGGAGATACTGCTGGAGGAGATTGAGCGGATGGCGGTAGAGGTGGGGGAGCGGGTGAAGCAGCAGGTGGCGCAGGCGCTGAGCGAAGAGGCGAAGCGGGGGGAAGCGCTATGTCCGGAGTGCGGAGAGCGAGTGCCGGTCAAGGGATACCGGCACAAACAGGTGGTGACGGTGGCGGGGGAGATCCGGTTGAGGAGGGCCTATCACTATTGCGAGAAATGCCAGAAGGGCTTTTTTCCCCCTGGATGAAGCCTGGGGGCTGACGCGGAGCGCGTATACGCCGGGGCTACAGAAGGAGATGGTGTGGCTGGCGGGGGTGGCCTCCTCCTATCAGCAAGCGGCGGCGATCTTCGAGCGGGTGGGGCAGCGGCACATACCGGCCAGTAGCATCTGGCGGCAGGTAAAGCAGGCGGGGGAGAAGCTTCAGGCCTACGTGGAACACCAGCAGGAACTGGTGAGTGTGGAACGGGTGAAGCTACCGGCGCCGGGGAAAGACCACTTCCAGCAGAAAGGGGTCAGCATGGATGGCGGCATGGTGCATATCCGGGGAGAAGGGTGGAAGGAAATCAAAGTGGGAGCCGTGTTTGACGTTGTCAGGAGGCCGGAACGAGACCCTGTGACCGGAGAATGGGCCACCTGCGCCGGGGCAAGCCACATTGCGTATACTGCCGTGCTGGGAGGGGTGGAGGCGTTTTCCGCCGCCCTGTGGAAGCTCGCACTGGAGGCCGATATCCCCGCCGCAGCCCGGAGCAGCGTCACCGCCGACGGGGCTCCCTGGATCTGGAACGTTGCTGATGACCTCTTCCCTGACAGTTCTCAGATCGTGGACTGGTATCACGCCACCCAGCACTTAGCCGCCGCTGCCCACGCCCTGCATCCACAGGATGAGAAGAAAGCCAGGCGCTGGTTTCAGTTTCAGAAGCCCCACCTCTTCCAGGGCAGCATCCACCTCATCACCCGCCCGCTGGACGTTGCCGGACTGTCCGA